>JAHEZG010000024.1 GCA_023251195.1 Chitinophagaceae bacterium
CTCACTAAAGATGTTCCTGTGTTGGCGGCAATCAGTACACTTTCATGTTTACTGACATTGGTTGGTTTTTTACTCACTGAAATTTTGCAGGCATTTATTGACCCGCGACTTCGTCAAACTCAACAACTTTCATGAATAAATTTTCAAAAGATTTATTCAGAAAAAATTCTTCACTCGCTTGGGGCGCGGGGATTTTATGTGCGATTGTATTGCTGAGTTTTATTTCTATGCTGTTACCTGAAACATTTTTTGAAAATGATTGGAGCGCTTCATTGCAATCTCCATCAACAAATCACATACTCGGCACAGGTTCACGAGGAAATGATATTGCCGCAGGAATTATTTCAGGATTAAAAATTTCATTGACTGTTGCGTTGCTCAGCGTATTGTTTGCAACGCTGATTGGTTTGCCTTCAGGATTGATAGCCGCCACTTTCGGAAACAAAGGCAAAGCCGGAATCATCCAATTGATTTTCGCTTTTGTTTTTTTTGTGCTTGCCTGGTTCTATGCTTTTTATCTGCGAAGATTTGACATTGCTGATGCGTCATCGGATTCATTCAACATGATTTCTCAAATTCTGTTTTCGTTTTTTCTTTTCATTGTCATTCTGTTGATTGGATATTTTTTTTCTGCAAGAATTCTTTCACCACTTAAAAATTTCATTCCGGTGCAATTGCCGATTGATACTTTGCTCTCCACGCTTGCTGATATTATTACTTCGTTTCCGTTGCTGATGATTATTCTCACTCTTACCGCAATTGCAAAACCATCGCTTTGGCTAGTGGTTGTAATTATCGGATGCACCAGCTGGACCGGAATTTTTCGGGTGGTTCGTTCTGTTGCATTGCAGACTTTACAACTAGATTTCATCACCGCCGCAAAAGCAATGGGAATGAAAATACGAACTATCATTCTAAAACATGTGATGAGTTCAGTGCTGCCAATGTTATTTGTTCATTTGGCATTTACCTTTTCAGCAGCAATAGTTTTGGAGTCAGCTTTAACTTTCCTGGGAGCAGGATTGCCGGTTGGTACTGTTACACTCGGTTCACTTTTGTCAGATGCAAAATCAAATTTCACTGCGTGGTGGCTGGTGTTGTTTCCGGGAACGGTTTTGTTTTTACTGTTGCTGAGCCTGCAATTAATCGCAAATGGATTGCAGAAAAAATTTAATACTCGATTGAGGTAATAAAATAAACACGGAGACACTGAGAGCACGGAGAAACACTGAGATGGAATTTTCTTATGAAAAAATATTTGAAATAATAATTCTAAAAAAAATCTTCGTGAAACTCTGTGTCCTCCTTGCCTCCGTGGTAATCCATTATTTTAGCAGCAAATTTTTGAAATGATTATTTACAATGTCACGATAAAGGTGGATGCATTTATTGCAACAGAGTGGTTGGAATACATGCAGGAAATACATATTCCGGATGTGATGAATACAGGATGTTTTTTTTCATACCGCATCAGTCGCCTGATTGAAGAAGATACAGAAGACGATAGTCTCACATATATCATTCAGTACAACTGTGCTTCGATGGAAATGTTTAAAAAGTATGAAAAGAATTTCGCTGCGCAACTTCGTGAAGATGTATTGAAAAAATATGCCGACCGCTTTGTTGCCTTCCGTACTTTGATGGAAGAAATAAATTTTTACTGGGAGTTTTAGGAGTTAGGATAGGAGTAAAAGGAGTTTAAAAACTCTTACAACTCCTATGTATTTACTCCTATAACTCCTATTTAATTATTTTTGACACGATGTATTCAAAGCAGGAAGAACAAAAACTCATTCACGATTCGCAGGAGTTGCTTAAGCAATTGAAGCACGCTCAGAATTTTCTGTTACACTCAGAAAATGAAACAAAGCAATTGCGAAAAATTATTCGTTATCACGAATGGAAATATTATGTGCAGAGCGAAATTGCTATCACTGATTTTGAGTTCGACTCGTTGTATGATTTATTAAAACGAATAGAGGCCGAACATTCGGATTGGATAACTTCTGATTCACCAACACAGCGTGTTGCAAAAGGATTGACAAAAGATTTTCCGGAAGTGCGGCACTTGGTTCCAATGCTTTCGCTCGACAACTCTTACAACGCGGAAGATTTGAATGACTGGGATGAGCGTGTGAAAAAATTAATTGAAGATTCAGTTGTTGAATATTGCGTGGAGCCGAAGTTTGATGGCGCAGGCATTTCGCTCGTTTATGAAAACAATCAGTTCACACGCGGCGCTACGCGCGGCGATGGTTCTGTTGGAGAAGAAATCACAATCAACTGTAAACAATTGCGCTCCATTCCGCTGAGCGCAGATTTTAAAAAATATGGAATTCATAAAATTGAAATCCGTGGTGAAGTGCTCATCAACAAAAATTCATTTCAGAAAATAAATGAAAAGCGGATTGATGATGGACTGCCACCATTCGGTAATCCGCGAAATGCTGCTTCGGGTGGTTTGCGCATAAAAGATTCGAGTGAAGTGGGCAAGCGCGGCATGGAAGCATTTCTGTATCACATCAGTGTTGCTGAAGATGAAAGCGGAAATGATTTGCTCGCGTCAGGTGGAATTAAATCGCACTCGCACGCCATTGAAATTCTCGATTCACTTGGATTCAAATCGCCGCGCAAGGAATTTTTCATTGCAAAAAATATTAATGATGTGATTGATTATTGTCATCAGTTTGAGAAGCGCCGCGAAAATCTTCCGTATGAAATTGACGGACTCGTTATCAAGGTTGACAAATTAGCGTTGCAAAAAAAATGCGGCTACACTTCGCATCATCCCCGCTGGGCAATCGCTTACAAGTTCGCAGCAAAGCAGGCAACAACTGAATTACTGAAAGTGGAATATCAAGTGGGAAGAACCGGTGCAATTACTCCCGTTGCGAAACTCGAACCTGTTGCGCTTGCAGGTGTAACAGTATCGAGTGTCTCGATGTTCAACGAAGAATTCATTCGCGAAAAAGATATTCGTGTACACGATAAAGTTTTAGTGGAGCGCGCAGGTGAAGTGATTCCTTACATCGTGATGCCGATTGTGGAAGCGCGGACAGGTGCAGAAGAAAAAATTATTTTCCCGACTCATTGTCCGGTGTGTGATTCCAAATTATTTAAACCCGAAACAGAAGCGAACTGGCGCTGCATCAATTACAATTGTCCCGCGCAGGTTTCGGAGCGTATCATTCACTATGTATCAAAAGATGCAATGGATATTGCGGGACTCGGAGAAAAAATTATCGAAGAATTTGTTGCGCAGAATTTCATTAACACCATTCCGGATATTTATAATTTGAATTTCGGAGCGATTGGAAAACTCGAAGGATGGAAGGAAAAATCAATCAACAACCTGAAAGCTGCCATTGAAAAATCAAAAACACAATCGCTGCCCCGATTGCTTTTCGGATTAGGAATTCGATTTGTTGGCGAAACCACTGCAAAAAAATTAGCACAACAGGTGAATGATATTTCTGAGTTTCAGAATTTTTCTGTTGAACAATTGCAAGCGATAGAAGATGTGGGACCGAAAGTCGCGGTGAGCATTCACGATTTCTTTCACGACGAAAACAATCTGAAAATTATTTCTCAACTGAAAGAAGCCGGAGTAAACACGCTGCACACAAAAACCGAAAGTGCAATGGATGGAAAATTGTTTGGCAAAACTTTTCTGTTCACCGGCACCATGAACATGAAGCGCAGCGATGCTGAAGAAATGGTGGAGACCAATGGCGGAAATATTCTCGGCTCTGTTACATCGAAGCTGCATTACTTGGTGGTAGGCGAAGATGCCGGAAGCAAACTTGCGAAAGCACAAAAACTTGGAACAGTAAATATTATAAGTGAACAAGGGTTTTTAAAAATGCTGGAGTAATGGTGCAGCGATTATCAGTTGAAGAATTTTTATCAAAGTCGAAAGGCAAAACAATTATTGATGTTCGCTCGCCGAAAGAATTTTTGCATGCGCACATTCCGAATGCGATTTCGCTCCCGCTTTTTTCAGATGAAGAAAGAGCAGAAGTAGGAACTGCTTACAAACAAAAAGGTCGCGAAGAAGCGATGCTCATTGGTTTGAAACATTATGGCGCCAACATGCAGCGCATCATCAGCGGAATAAAAGATGCCGGCAATCCAAAAGAGTTGTATGTGCATTGCTGGCGCGGCGGAATGCGCAGCGGTGTGGCGAGTTGGATGCTGGATTTATTCGGCTACAAAGTTTTCACTTTAGAAAAAGGATATAAATCGTTCCGGCATTTTGTGCTCGCGCAATTCGAAAAAAAATATCCTCTGCAAATTCTCGGTGGAAGAACCGGCTCTGCAAAAACTTTAGTGCTGAAAGAATTGCAGAAAAAAAAGCAGCAGGTGATTGACTTGGAAGGTTTGGCAAATCATAAGGGTTCGGCATTCGGTGCGTTGGGTGAAGCACCTCCGCCCTCACAAGAACAATTTGAAAATTTATTAGCGCTTGAATTATTGGATTGTGATTCTGCAAAACCAATCTGGCTCGAAGATGAAAGTCAGCGAATCGGTTGGGTGAATATTCCGAACAACATGTGGGCGCAGATGCGCGAGGCAAAAGTTTTTTATCTCGATGTGCCATTTGAAGAGCGATTGAAATACATCGTTGAGAATTATGGAGTGTTTGATGTGGAACATTTGAAAGATGCCACAAATAGAATTTCACAAAAGTTAGGCGGACTGAATACCAAACTCACATTACAGTTTCTCGACGAGAAAAATTTCACTGAAGCATTCCGCATACTGCTACACTACTACGATAAGTTTTATGACAGAGCAACTGATAAGCGGGAAGTTTCTTCGATTCAAAAAATCAGTTGTGAAAATATTTCTGCTGAAAATAATGCGAGAGAGATATTAAAAGCGAATCTATGAAAGTTCAATTGAGTGAGTTTTTTCTTTCCTTTGTGAATCCTTATAATTTAGACAAGTCATTTAATGAAATTCATTAGTGTCATTTTATTGATATGTGTCAGCAGTTTATGTTATAGTCAGAAGTATGATTATCATTTGCTCTTTCCATTTCTCTACTATCCGGACAGCATAGTAAAGGATAATGTTCATACAATAGTTATTGAGCATTATAGTCATAGAAAAAATTGGAAGAATCTCAAAAATCCTGGAACAATTTATACCTACAAATTTAATGATTCAGGAAACTTGGAAAGCATATCGCAGCTTATATCTGGTGCAACTCAATCTGATTTTATTTTTCAGATAGATCCAGATACCAATAATCACAGTCAAGGAGAAAGAATTTTATGGAATGAAAATAAAATGATAATCGAGCGAACAACACGACAGGTCAAAGAATACTATAAGTATGATTCAGTTAACAGGTTGAGTGAATTCAAAGTTATTCTTTCACAAGTTGAAGGCGAAGATTATTCTCAAGTGGACCGCTATAGTTATGATTCATTAGGGAATTTGAATTACATATTTTCCTCTGGTGGTGGAATTGAATACAATTGGAAAACTTCACAATGGGATACTATCAAGAAATACAGCTCTCAAACGAATGTCATTTATGACAAAGGGGAAATCGTGCGCATTGACAATTGCATTAATTGTCTGAATTCAATTAAGCCAATTTCAGTTTTCAACTATACATACTTAAATAAAAGAAGTTGGCAGGTTGAATTGTTTTCGAATGAATCAAATGAAATCCTTGATGTCTGGAAAATTTTTTTATATGATTGATTCAAAAATTCCCTTCTCAAGTTGAACTTGAAGATTGTAAAACACCCTACAATTAAAGATGTCAGAAAAAATAAGATTAACACAACACAGTCACGGTGCAGGATGCGGATGCAAAATTGCTCCTGAAGTTTTGCAAAACATTCTGGCAAACAGCGGGAAGAACGAAAAAGTATTTCGTGAATTATTAGTTGGATATGATTCTGCTGACGATGCAGCGGTGTGGGATTTAGGAAATGAAAATGTGTTAATCACCACCACAGATTTTTTTCTTCCGATTGTAGATGATGCATTCACTTTCGGAAGAATTGCTGCAGCGAATGCGCTGAGTGATGTGTATGCAATGGGCGGCAAACCCATTTTTGCTTTAGCTCTTCTTGGTTTTCCGGTGGAGAAATTACCAATAGAATTAGCGAGCGAAATTTTAAAGGGCGCTCGAAGTGTAACAGACGAAGCAGGAATTCCGATTGCAGGCGGACACACCATTGATAATGTAGAGCCGCTGTTTGGATTAGTGGTGAACGGAACTGCAGCGAAAAAAAATATCCGGCAAAATAATTCTGCGCAGGAAGGAGATTATTTATTCCTGACAAAGTCAATCGGCACCGGAATTTTAACTACTGCACTCAAGCGCGGATTGATTACCGAAGAAGCCATTCAACCCGCAGTGGAAAGCATGTGCAAATTAAATTCAGCAGGAGAAATATTTGGAACCATGAATTCAGTTCATGCCATGACCGATGTAACAGGTTTCGGATTGATTGGTCATCTGTTGGAAATGTGCGGCGAAAAAATTTCAGCAGAAATTTATTACGACCAAATTCAACTGATTGAAGGCGCAAAAGAATTAGCACAAAAATTTGTAGCACCCGACAACACTTACCGCAACTGGAAAAGCTACGATGGAAAAGTAAGCGGCATCACCGGCGAATCTCTCATTACCCTCTGCGACCCGCAAACAAGTGGCGGGTTAATGGTGGCTGTTGCATCAGAAAATAAAAATGAATTTTCGGAGTGGCTAAAAAAAAATGGGTTCGAAAAATATGCTGAACCAGTTGGAAAATTTCAACCAGTAACAGAACTTAAAGTGGTTTTGAAATAAAAATTATTTAACCCAATCCGGGAATCTGTTCATCCCTTTTGTCAATAAATATTTTTTCAAGGAGTTGTTTGAAGTTTGATAGAGTGTATCAAAATAATTTTTGTCATCCTCCGACAACCTTCTTTTTTCAGAAGTGCCGTTTATTTTTTTATAAAAATTTTTGACGGTGTTTTTTAATCCTGAGTTTTTTCTCCAGAATTTTTCCATTGACTGATATGAATTATAAATTAATTTATGAATAACAGTGTTTTTATACGCAGTGGTTTTGTTTTCAATTTTAAAATCTTCAGGTTTATAATAATTGAAATCAATTTGCAACCACTCACATAACTCATTCATGAAAAATGCTGAATCCTTTTTAAGGTCCTCAAAAAACATAACCTTCAAATCAACATTGAAAGTTTCAACCCAGTAGGGGAGGTAATTAATATAACAACCCTCTTCAAAGCCTCTGATGTATAATTCATTTTCCTTATTCATTGCAGTTATATCAGCCCCTGCCAACTCAAAAGATTTTTGAGCAAACGACTTAAATGAAATTTCTTTCGATATAAATCCATTTGAAACCTTGCTATCGTAAAACGAGAATAATCGTTCTGTCGGGTTTCGAAGAATTATTAAAATTTTTAAGCCCTTTAAGTTTTCGATTAAAACTTCACCAATTTTTCTTGTACCATAAATATAGCTCGGACTTGCCTCAAGAATATATTTTGAATTTGCATTGCAATGGGTAAAATAGGTTGAGTATTCGGTAAGCGATGGAATTGGTTTATTAAAACGCAGTGGCATAAAAAAACCAATCTCCTTTTTATATGAAGCGCAAACTTGCGGATGTTTTGATAAATAAGTGAAAACCGAAGTGGTTCCTGCTTTATGTACTCCTGCAATAATTAAATTAGGCAATTGCAATTCAGCCATCAATCATATAAATATCGATAAAAATTAAATTGAAATAATATTCACGCAACAATATCAGAGAATATACAAATTAGCTGAAATGGCTGCGAGGTTAACTTCAATTGCATGAGTATTAATTTGAGTATCGACCCCAACTGCGACCAACTCCTTCGCATAGAATATTTTAAAATGACGCGAAGAAGCAATTGCAATTACATATACATTGCTGCCATTATTCAAACAAGGCTGATCCAACGAAAATAAATTTGAAGCTTTATCGTAGTTCCATAAACGATAAGCACTTTTTCCGTTTACAGGAACTACATAAACAGCGGTATTTGTTGATGAAATTGCACTCACACCAATTACTCTTACTTTTATACCAACCGGGTTTGCGTTTGAAATAATCTTTGCACATGAAATCCAACCCAATTGCGTTGGTTTCAAACTGTAATAATATTTGCCGGCATTTGTATCAAAATAATATTCAACTGAATCAGTTGATGATTCATTCCAATTAAATAATGCGGTATTAGCAGGTGAGGGGTCTTTTACATCATCATTGGCATAATATAATTTGCATTGATTGGGAATTGCTCCGCCGGGCATTTTATAATCGATGTTTTTTCCAGAGGCAATTTTTAGCTCATGACCTTGTAAGTCAACAGCACTAATATACACAGCACCTTCAGCGCTCATTGGTTTACTATCGCTGCTGGTAGTTGGCACACTGTTCAGTGCCATGAATCCCCGCACATAATTTTCTCTCACGCTTACAACTACTTTTCCGGTGAATGCAGAGCCATCAGCATTAGTAAATGTATTGGCACCAATATTCAACAGCCCCTTTCTTTTAAGTGTATCGTTTGCAATGCCTGTTGCATTATCAAAAGAAATTTGTTCAAATGTTATAGCATCATTTCTGCTGTAAAAATTAATGCCTTTCATTTGCCCGTATTCATTGTGATCATTTTTGCAGGATGAACTTAATAGGGCAAGAGCTGCAATGAAGGAAAAAATGGTAAATGTTTTCATTTAACTAAAAATTATTGGAAGGCAAATTAAGAAAACTCTTTGTTATGATTCAAACATACGATAAACTGAATTTTTGTTTGTTTAATTTTCCATATTTGTCGCATAATGATAGTAATAGATAATTGCATTGTTTCGGAAGATTTACTGGATAAAAAATTTGTGTGCAACCTTGATAAATGCAAGGGCGCATGCTGTGTTGAAGGTGAGTCAGGCGCGCCTTTAAATCAAGAAGAAACAGAAGTTATAGAAAAGGTTTATGATAAAATTAAACCGTACATGGTTGATGATGGAATTGCTACAGTAGAAAAATTTGGAAAATGGGTGATTGATTCCGATGGAGATTTCGTTACTCCTTTGGTTGGTGGAAGAGGCAGGTGTGCTTATGTTTTTTTTGAAAAAGGTGTGGCAAAATGTGCTTTCGAAAAAGCGCATAGTGAAGGAAAGATTAATTTTCAAAAACCAATTTCATGTCATTTATATCCGGTGCGCATAACGGAGCATAAAGAGTATGATGCAGTGAATTATAGCAAATGGGAAATTTGTTCACCAGCTTGCTCAAATGGAAGCAGTTTAGGAATATCGGTATTTGAATTTGTTAAAACCGGATTAATAAGAAAATATGGCGTCGATTGGTACAAGCAGCTGGAGGGCGCAGCAGAATTTGCCAAATCGAATGTTTCGCAAAAAAAATAAGCGCAGTTTGAGTTCAGTTTTGAATCAGTTTAAATACTAAAATTATCGACGAGTAAATAAATTAATTATTTGTTTAAAAACACTCCAATACACTCAACCACTCTGTCAACCTGTTCTTTTTTCATTCCCGGATAAATGGGCAAACTCAAACAAGTCGTTGCAATTTTTTCAGCAAGTGGAAAATCACCTTTTTTATAACCAAGTTCACGATATGCTTCTTGCAAATGAGGTGGAACCGGATAGTGAATCAACGAACCGATTCCATTCTTTTTTAAATGTTCGGCAAGTGCATCGCGCTTTTCAGTTCTGATTACATATAAGTGATAATTGCTGGTTGCTCCTTCGGCAATTGCAGGTGTAACAATATTTTTTATGGACGATAATCCATCGTTGTACCAATCAGCAATTGTATTTCTTTCTGCATTCCACTCGGCGAGGTAATTAATTTTTACAGAAAGAAATGCTGCCTGCAATTCATCGAGCCGTGAGTTCACTCCTTTTACTTCGTTGAAATATTTTTTCTGTGAACCATAGTTGCGTAACACTTTTACTTTTTCAGCAAGCGCATCATCGTTTGTTGTAACCGCACCTGCATCGCCATAAGCACCTAAATTTTTTCCGGGATAAAAACTTGTGGCATTGATGTGACCAAAACTTCCGGTAAGTTTTCCATTGTAAGATGAACCCTGTGCTTGCGCATTATCTTCTAACACATACAAATTATTTTCTGCCGCAATTTTTATAATTGCATCCATCTCGCATGCTTGTCCATACAAATGAACCGGCATAATCACTTTTGTTTTTTTTGTGATTGCGGCTTTAATTTTTTCAGGAGAAATGTTGTAAGTGTTTTCATTCGGTTCAACGGGAACCGGCGTTGCACCAACATATGAAACAGCCAACCACGATGCGATGTAAGTGTTCGAAGGAACAATCACTTCGTCACCTGCTTTTATATCCAATGCTTTCAAACAAAGTATCAACGCATCTAATCCATTGGCAACTCCAACACAATGTTTCACTTCATTTGCATCCGCATAAATTTTTTCGAACTGCTTTACGCGGTCGCCTAAAATGTACCACTGACTGTCAAATACATTTTCAAATTGCTGCAACATGGCTGCACGCACCTTCGCATTCATGTAAGTGAAATCAAGAAATTTTATTTCGTCGCTCATATTTAATTACCACATTTTATCAACCACATAATTTGGTCGCTTACGCGAAGCATCTAACGCGCGCCACACATATTCACCAATGACTCCGAGTGCTATCATCTGGAAAGCAGAAACAAATAACACAACCACCATGATGGTTGTCCAACCTGTTACAGCAATGTTGCCGAAATATTTTTCAAACAAAATAAATCCGCCGTATGCGAGCGCAACGAGTCCCAACAAAAATCCCATTACTGAAATCATTCGAATCGGGAAAAATGAAAACGCCACAAACGAATCAATAAATAATTTCAGTTTCTTTTTTAAAGTCCAGCGCGATTTCCCAATCTCTCTTTTTTTTCTGGTGTAGGGAATGCTGACAAAATCATAGTTGAGCCATGACAATAAATAAATGGTGTTCGTGTTTTTTTCATCCATGGATACTACTTCATCTCTCATTTGTTTATCGAACAAACAAAAATCGAAACCGCCTTTTGGAATATTGGGCAGCGCAAATTTTTTAATCAGGTAGTGATAAGTGTTCGAAAAAATATTGTGCATCCAGTGGTCTTCGCGGTCGTTGCGATTGGCAATCACGAATTTTATTCCTTTCAACCAGTAGTCAAACATTTTTGGAACCAACTCCGGCGGGTCTTGTAAATCAGCAGTGAGAATCACATTGCAATCGCCGGTTGCGAATTTCATTCCGGCAAGTATTGCGTTGTACGAACCAACATTGCCTGCGAGTTTGATGATTTTAAACTTATCGGGATGTTGCTCTTTAAATTTTAAAAGTTCCAGAACCGTGTTGTCTTTCGAACCATCATCTACCAGCACATATTCAAATTGTGTTCCTGCCGGAAAATTTTTTTCATTTTCCAGAAATGCGTTAACAGTTACCGGAATATTTTTTTCATTGAAGTAGCAGGGAGTGATAATGGAAATTTTGGCCATAGTGATTGCTGAAATGTATTACTGCTTTTTTACAATTCGGTTGTTTTCAAAAAAATATTCATCGCCGGTTTTTGTATCAATCATATTCATGTCAAGAATTAATCCGTCGTTTGTGACAAATCCTTTATGGTTTGCCGGGTTTCCGTACCAGATGGTATTCGAAGGAATATTTTTTGTGACCACACTTCCCGCACCAATCATGGCGAATTCTCCAATGGTAATATTTCCCATGATGGTGGCATTTGCACCAATCGAAGCACCTCTGCAAATGAAAGCGCCGACATGTTTGCCTGGATATTTTTGAGAGCGCGGATATGGATTGTTTACAAAAGTTGCGTTCGGGCCAATGAACACATCGTCTTCCACCCGAATTCCATCCCACAAATACACACCACTTTTTATTGTCACATTGTTTCCGATTATCACATCACCTTCAATAAAAGTATGACAGTTGATGTTGCAGTTTTCGCCCACTTCTGCATTTTTAAGTATTACAGCAAATTGCCACACCCGTGTATCTTTCCCAATCTTTTCTGATTGAACATCAGCTAATGGATGCTTGAACCAATTCATTTGTTTTTTAAATTCAGGTATTGATTGTAATCCCGAAGGTAATCGTTGGCGTCAAAAAATTCAGAGGTAAGCACGAGGCAAATGGCACCCGATGAAAAATTTAATTCACACGCCCAAATCATTGGAGGTATATGTAAACCGTAATAAGGCTGATTCAGGTGAAAAGTCTTTTTATTTATTCCATCATCCACCATTACTTCAAAACTACCACTGGCGGCAATCAAAAACTGATGACAATTTTTATGTGCATGCGCTCCACGCGATTCGCCACCCGGAATATCGTACAGGTAAAAAACTCTTTTTATTTCAAACGGAATTGTAATGCCTGATTGAACCGGCGTGATGTTTCCGGCACGATTGGAAATTTTTGGCAATTGGATAATCGAACAATCCACGATGCTGATCATTGATTTTCCGATTTTAGTTTTAAATACAAATCATAATCGCGTATGTAATCATTTACATTATAAGGTTGATCTGATAAAACCAGTGCGAGAGAATTGGTTGAAAAATTTTCAAGCGAACGCCAGATCATTTTTGGAATGTAAACTCCGCGATACGAACGGTTGAGCGAAATAATGTTTTTTGAAACACCATCATCAAGCACTACATCAAAACTCCCTGATAATGCAACAATGAATTCCTGCATTTCATAAAACGCATGACCACCACGCATTTCTCCTCCCGGCACATCATATATCCAGTAGGTTCGCTCTATAGTAAATGGAACCTGACTGCCTGATTGAATGAATGATAGATTGCCGCGAGGGTCAACCATTTTTGGTAATTCAATAAGTTTTGTTTCGTTCATTTTGCAGTCAAATAATTTTATTTGGCATTCCTTAATCGCCAATTTCAAGTTATAAAAATGGAAATATTTATTCCGCAATGGCTGAAAAGTATAATCATCCATCATAATTATTGTCCTAAAAAATATTTACCCTTGAAGCAATTACTACAAAATAATTTTGAATGATAATAAAACGACATTGTTATTTTGCCTTCCATATTTATAAATGATGAGTAAAAAACCAGTTAAGCAGCCGACCATTAAATCTGATGATCAAAAATCAAAAACCGAAAACCAGCCTTTACTGGAACGGTATATTTGGTTAGAATATGCATTGGTTGCATTAATCATTGGTGTGTTTTTTTTCCTTCGTAAAAATTTTGTAGGCATTGCTTTTGAACGCGATGAAGGAGATTATGCCATGTTCGGGAAATGGTTGCTGACCGGTGCAAAACCATATGTTGATTTTTATGAAATGAAACCTCCCGGAATATTTTTGATTTATGCACTGGTAGTAAAATTATTTGGTTACGAATACACGAGCCTTCAGTTGGGGTTTTGTTACATAAATTCTGTAACACTTTTATTTTCCTACTTATTTTTTAAAAAATTTATCGGAAGAAACACAGCCTTAGCCGTGCTTCCCGTGTATGGATTTTTATTAATGAATCCATATGCATCTGGGTTCACTATTCAATCTGAATTTTTGGTTTTATTTTTTGTGGTAACCGGCTTGTACCTTTTATTTTCAGGAAACGAACGCGAAAATTATTTTTTAATAATTGCTGCCGGAATTTTAATGGGCTATTCTGTTCTGATAAAGCAGGCAGGTGTTTTCTTTTGCTTCTTTGGTGCCTTGTTGTTTATATTGAATTGGTGGAACAACAGAGAATGGAAAAAATTAATTTTAAAATTATCTGCCTACACTCTTGGTGGAATTATTCCGGTTGCTGCTGTTATTATCTGGCTGCAATTTGAAGGAGTATCGAAAGAGGCCTTTTTCTGGATCATCGAATATCCCGGGAAATATTATTTAAGCAATCAATCGTTCGATGCCGGCATGAGCCTGCTTTCCATTTTCTCAAAAAATATTATGAATGCCCAACCATTTTTCTGGTTTCTTGCTTTTGCAGGATTGGTTTCCGGCTTGTTGTTAAAAACAACCATGCAGAAAAAAATTCTTGCCTATTCATTTATCTTTCTTTCAGGATTAACAATTGTTCCGGGATTGCGATTCATGAGTCACTATTGGATTTTGTTCATGCCCGGCATTGCTATTTCCATCGCATTAACATATCAGTTACTCGATCAACTTGTAAAAAATTTCAAACCTTTAAGAACAGTGCTTGTTTTATTTTTCATCATAGTTCCGATTGCACATTTTACTGCGTCAATAGCATACTATTCAGTTCCCAATAATAATTTGGCACAACAAAAGCACTTTGATGAAATATTGCACAATGTATATGGCAGCAATCCGTTTCCGGAATCAAAAGTGGTAGGCGATTACCTGAAAACAAATATGAAAGCAGGTGATCAGGTTTTTATTGCAGGATCTGAACCGCAGATTTATTTATATGCTAACACGCTGGGAATATCTCGCCACAACTTCATCAATTTTATAAATGCAAAAACTCCATTTGCAAAACAATGGCAGTTAGAAGCTATTCATGATGTAGAAACAAAAAAACCACGGTACATGATTTTTGTTTATCACCCATTTTCGTGGATGTTGGATAAAGATGCCGATATGACTTTTTATAACTGGACAAATAAATACATTTCGGAAAATTATAATTGGGTGATGGTGGCAGACCAAATTGATTCAAGGGGAGATTGTAACTATGTATATGGAAAAGACCTGGAGCGATACCAATTAATCGGAAGGCAATACATTTCAGTTATGGAGCGCAAATAACACTGCAGCTCAATCTACTTGCTCAGTATCAAACGGTTTTTGTATTGAACGGCGCTGTTTGAAATTGAAATTATATAAATTCCTTTTGGCAATAATTTGCTGAGCGAAATTGATTTTGTAATTATTCCGTTAACAGCAATAATGCTTTCTTTATAAACCGTAGCGCCAATAAGATTTACGATTGATAATTGATAAGTGTTGTTATCTCCGGTGGTTAAATCCAGATTGAAAATTCCGGATGACGGGTTTGGTGTGATATAGAATTTACCAATGTCTTCCGGTTTTATTTCAATTGGAATTATTTCAGTTGTTTTTGCAGGTGATGTAATGAATGAAATACTCTTGGTGTATTCGGTTCCTGATTTCCAGTAACACTCGTTCTGCATTTGCAATTCGTAAGTGGTATTCGGTTCTAATCCTTTCAGTTTTTTCTCGCAAGGAAAACTTGCGCTTTGATTTTTCAAAGTCCAGGCAGTATCGCCAACTTTTCTGATTCTTATTTTATAAATAATTGCATTGTCGGTTGCACTCCATTTCAATTGTGCTGAAGTATCGCCAACAGAAATAATTTTTACTGAATCAGGATTATTACAAAATGATTTTGTTTTGAAAGAATAAATCTGCGACCAGTTGCTGGTATCATTATGCATGGGATCGCACACTGTTTGTATTTGAATTTCATAAGGTGTGTTGTCAATTAAATTAGTAAGCGTACGATTGTTGTAAGGCAGAATTGTTCCTGAACTCGACCATGATTTTTCTCCGGCTACACGCTTGCGAATTTTAAAACCGTAAACCGATTGGTTTGCTTCCCATCCTATTTTTACTGTCGACGCACCGATATTATTAATGATGAATCCTGTTGGTTGATAGCAATTGGACTGTTTTATTGAAATGGTTTTTGTTACACTACTCATTGCTTCACTCATTTCATCTTGTACAATTACTGTGTAATTTCCTTCTGTAGAAATTGAAAGCGATGAATCATAACCAATTGATTGATTTTTTTCGTTGAACCATTGATAACTGAATTTTCCCTTCCCACCTGTAACACCAGCACTTAAATTCAATGAACTTCCCGCAGGAATAATTGCACTTGCCGGATTGAACTGAATACTGATGGCAGAAAAAATATTTATGCGAACAGTATCTGTAACAGTTTGTGTATTGCCACAAGCAGAAAGATGAGTTCCTGAAACTGCATAATCAATATAACCCGGACAATTCGGATTTGATAAAAATGAAATCATGCTTCCATTTATATTGCTCAGACATGAATTGTATTGTCCCTCATAACCCGGTGCAATTGATTTCCAGTTTACGCTGGATGAAAGTAGTCCGTCAGTTTTTAAAATGATGGATGGCCCTCCTATTCTAACACTGGTATCTTTTGGGAATTGTGCTTTTGAAAATGATGTGATTCGATAAGTGTTTTGTGCATTACCTGGTTTACAAAAAGAAATTTTGTGCACGCCGCTCAAACAAACCGGCTGACCAACTTCCACTGGATTTTCGCAATCAATATAGTAATACAACGAACCAATTGGCAATTCGCCTGATGCAATTTCAAATTTTATTCCCTCAGCATTTGCATCAAGTGTTACATTAAATTCTATGCAATTATCTGAATCAACAGCAGTGCAGCTTTTTCCTTTTCGTGCAATTTCAGGAGTTAAAAAAACACCATCGGCTTTGCCTGCTAAGTTAACTTCAAAGCTGATTGCAGATGTAGAGATTTCATCGGTGCTTGCAAAGGCACTTGCATTGTTTCCGAAATTGGAATATAAAAACATAATTAAACTGACTACTCCGGCAAATGCAATTCCAATGGAACTATAAATTAATGCAGGTGCAATTTTTACTTTTTGTTTAACCGAAATTTTCGATTGTAAATAACGACTCATGAAAGTGGTGTTTTCGTGGTCGCTTTACGAACTCATTTTGTTAAAGTTTAACAAAATTGAAACGGCAAAAAGGAAAGAATTTAGAGGTCAAAAAAGGGCTACTGATTCTTATTCAGAACCAGCACCGAAGCCGATATAACCGGCTTTGCAGTGTTTTTTTGTGAAAAGGAAGGGCACTCATGACATTTACGAAAACAACTTCCGAACAATAGTCCTATACAAATAAAAAGTGCTATTCGAATAAATACTTTTTTAAACTGAATCATCAGTAATGAATTTAGTATGAATGTAAATTTGAGCAATCGTTATTAAATCACCGTAATTATTTTTCAAACGATAAAATTTGTTTTTTCTTATTTGCACTCCGATAAATAATTTATGAGCCGAAAACGAATATTGGTTGCCCCGCTCGATTGGGGACTTGGACATGCAACGCGCTGCATTCCGATTATTCGTGAATTGCTGAAACAAAATGCCGAAGTAATTATAGGCAGCAATGGCAAGCCTTTAAAAATTCTGCAGCAGGAATTTCCCGACTTGGAATATTGCAAAATTGAAGGATATGATATTAGGTACAGCCGTTCTTCATCTTTTGCAGCTGCCATTATTCCGCAAATTCCGAAACTTATTTATTCCGGATTTAATGAACACAAAAAACTGAAAGGATTAATAGCGAATTTGAAATTGGATGGAGTTATTTCCGATAACAGGTTTGGATTGTACTCCAATAAAATTCCATGTGTTTTTATGACTCACCAGGTTGGAATTATAATGCCGCCTGTTTTTAAGTGGGCCGAATATTTTATTTACAAACTCAACTTCAGCATCATGAATAAATTTGATTGCTGCTGGATACCCGATTTCGAAGGCCATGAAAATCTTTCAGGAATTCTATCGCATAAATATCCGTTGCCTGAACAAACAAAATTTATTGGAATACTATCCAGGTTTAAAAAGCATGAACCGGTTGAAATAAAAAATGAACTGCTTGTGATTTTATCGGGCCCCGAACCGCAACGAACCGTGCTGGAAGAAAAACTTTTAAACCAATTGCAGGAATTGAATTTAAAAACAATACTGGTGCGTGGTACTCCGGGAACTGAAACAGAACTGAAAACAGCACAGAACATAACCGCAGTTTCGCACATGAAAGCCGATGACTTGAATACGGCAATGATGGAAGCAAAATATGTAATGAGCCGAAGTGGCTACAGCACTATAATGGATTTGGCTGCAACCGGAAAAAAGGCCATGCTGATTCCGACACCGGGGCAAACAGAACAGGAATACCTTGGAAAATATTTTCACGATAAGAATATTTTTTATTCGAAACCTCAATCCGATTTCAGCTTGAAAAAAGCATTACTTGATATTGAAAATTTTACAGGATTGCAATTGAATCCATCCTTGCAACAAATGGAAAAAGCAGTTGCAGATTTTTTAGCGTTGTGCTGAAGCTAACAGCAAGTGTGAATTTTTACTCCTTCACAAACTTCCTAACCTCCATTGTACCATCACCAAAATAAAGTTTGATGAAGTAAATGCCGGAAGGGAAGGATTTCAGATTGATGATTTTGGATTTCAGATTTACTGACTCTGCATAAACTGTTACACCCAAAGAATTTGTAATTTCAATTCTGCCCTCTGCAAACTGTTTACTGCCTACTGACTCAACTGTTAACTGGTTGGTGGCGGGGTTGGGGTAAATGCTTACAATACTTTTTGTTTTTAAATTTTCATTTTGATTTGAAGTGAGTGTATCTTCAATATGAAGTGTTGTTGTATCCCAATTAAGACCATATAAAGTTCCATCAGAATTATCAAACTGAAACTGGATAATATTTTCCGGAGAATTAAGATTAGGGAATGAAGGAGAATAAATAATATTTCCTGAAATGGCATCGACTGTAACCAATTCTAATCCTGCTGCTCCTGGTGTTTCAAACAGATATTCTTTACTTAATTCATTAAATGCTCCCTCGGCAGTTACAATAAGATTTATTTGAGGTAAACTATTTACATTTTGAAATGAACCATCAACGGGATTAATCTTTGATAAATATTCAATTGAATTCATAGCATCCCAATGAAGAGCATAGAGAATTCCAGTTGAATTATCCATTTGAAAATTTCCAAAATTGCCACTCGTTCCTGAGGGTGGAAAAACAGGATTATAAATAACTGCACCAGAAGTAGCGTCAATGCTGATAAGATTTGTTCCGCTGCTTCCCATTCCGGTAAGGATAAAACGATGATTTATTTCATCAAATGCATCTCCACCAATAGCAATATATTGAACACCTGGTATGCTATTAATCTTTGTAAATAAACCGCTTGCAATATCAATCCAAACAAGATATTCTTTGCCTTCATTGCTGTCCCAATGTAATGCATACAATGTATCAGAAACATTATCATAGTAAAGCTCACTTATATTATCGCCTTGGTTTTGTAAAATGGGAAATACTGGGGATGATAAAATTGTAGCTGTTGGAGCGTCTACAGAATATAATCTGTTCTGATTTAAATTATCGATTCCAACAAAAATAAATCGGTGATTAGTTTTATCAAATGTTTTTCCTTTTGGAATAACCTGGATCCAATTAACTCCAGGTAAACTGTCAATTTGATTATGTGTTCCTAATGCAGAATTAATATTCACTAAAAATTCCTTCTGAGCAAACGAATTATTGCAGAGAGAAAAACAGAAAGAGAATATAATCAAAATCTTTTTCACAATGATAAAAGTAATCTCTTTTTGTCTCTCTGGAACTAAAACTGAAAATAAATAAACGGCTGTATCTCCGCGCTCTTCACTTGTATCACCATCCAAATCACAAACACCAGCGCGAGTGATTGTGCAATGATGGGTGCGCGCGATAAAATATTTTCTGATAGCGTGTTCCACTTTGCCGGAATAAAATGTGTGAGGTATCCGAAAACGATGAGTGCAAACACAAATGCATAACCGCGCATCCACTGCATGGCTATGGCGCCTTCAAAGTTTTGGAATATGCGCGAGAGCATTTCGGTTGCGGTGGCAAAATCCTGCGCACGAAAAAATATCCAGCAGAAGCAAACAAAATGAAAAGTGAGCAACACACCGAGTGCGCGCATCAAAAATGTTTTCGGCACATTCACTATGGTTCGGAAGAGTTTGTCAATGGCGAGCGCCACTCCATGCAGAAATCCCCAGAACACAAAGTTCCACGAAGCGCCATGCCACAAGCCGCCGAGCAGCATGGTGATGAACAGGTTTACATACTGCCGCAGTTTGCCTTTGCGGTTTCCGCCGAGCGGCACATATAAATAATCGCGCAGCCAACTGCTGAGCGAAATGTGCCACCGCCGCCAGAACTCGGTGATGCTCGCGCTCTGGTACGGCTGATTGAAATTTATCCCCAGCCGATAACCGAGCAACAATGCCACTCCGATTGCCATGTCGCTGTAGCCGCTGAAGTCGCAGTAAATCTGCATGGCATAACCATACACCGCCATCAGGTTTTCGAAGCCGGAGTAAAGTGTGGGCGCATCGAACACGCGGTCAACAAAATTGACGCTGATGTAATCACTGATAACTGCTTTCTTAAACAGCCCGGTGAGAATGAGGAACACGGCAGCGGCGCGGTCGTCCTTCGTGATTTTTATATCGGTATGAATCTGCGGAAGAAAAAGTGAAGCGCGCACAATGGGTCCCGCCACGAGGTGCGGAAAGAAGCTGATGTAAAAACCAAAATCGAAAATGTTTTTTGCGGGCTTCAGCAATCCGCGATACACATCAATGGTGTAACTCAGCACCTGGAAAGTGTAAAACGAAATGCCAACAGGTAGCACAATATCCACCACATGAAAATGCCCGAGTTGCAAATCGTTTGCAATGCCGAGTAAAAAATTGGTGTACTTGAAGTAAGCAAGAAATCCGAGATTGATAATCAAACTCAACACGAGCCACGCGGTGCGGTCGCGTTTCGAATTTGATTTGTAAATGAAATTGGCAATGGTGTAATCAATAACTGTGGAGAGAATGAGCAGCAGAAAAAACCATCCGCCGCACTTGTAATAAAAATAAAGCGAGAAGAGCGTGAGGTAAGTGATGCGCGCATTTTCTTTTTTGTAAACGAACTGATAAAAGAACAGCAACACCAAGAACAGGAACAGAAATATTCCGGTGTTGAAGAGCATGGGTTCGCTCTTGTGATAAGTAAGCTGATGAAGAATTTTATCGAACATCTTTTACTGAACTCTATTCTTATTGTATGATTCCATCAATGCGTTGAACAACAGGTGCCCTTCCATTTCATAACCTGCCTTGGTTAAGTGCAGGTAATCTCTTTGTGCCAAACCTTTTGTATACCATTTGTAAATGGAACCGAAGCCACCCATCAAATGATAAAAATCCCAGAAGGCGGCATTGTTATGCTCGCAGAAATATTTTTGAACTGCAACTGCTTTTGCCACACTTGCATTTTTGTACTTGCGATAACGATAACCATCGGGCGGTGAAGTGAGCAGGAAATTTGCATCAGGCATCGCAGTACGAATTTTAGTTATCACATTGGTTATATTTTCCGCAAACTCTGATTCGTTAAAATATTTTGTGAATGCCTCATTTGTTCCCAAAGAAATAAT
>JAHEZG010000025.1:0-1967 GCA_023251195.1 Chitinophagaceae bacterium
AATTACATCGCAAAAAAATCAAACGGACAATTAGCCATTATGGGAGTTGGTGGAATTCATACACCTGATGATGCAAGCAGAATGCTGGATGCCGGTGCTGATTTAATTCAACTTTACACCGGATTGATTTATGAAGGACCTTTTGTAGTGAAAAATATTCTGAAGAATATAAAATAATCAGGAGATGTTTTTTCAGGATACAGAAATAGCAAGTTCAAAGATTAAAGTGAACTGAAAAAGAAAACCACCGCAAAAAATTGCAGTGGTTTTCCCCCAAACCAAAAACTAAAACAAAGTCTAAGAATCTATTTACTCAATTGGGATATCTGTAATTTTAATTCATCAATTTCTTTTTGCTGATCTTGTATGGCACCAATCAATACAGGAATTAAACCAATGTAGTTTACTCCTTTATAGTCAATTTGTGTGGTGGTAACAGCACCTTCCTCTCCATCTTTTGAATCATCCTTTACTGAGTATGAAAAGGTAGCAGGCTGAACCAATGAGGGAATAATTTTTTCTAAATCTTGTGCAATTAATCCTACCTGTTCGCCGCGCGGAAGATTCATGTGTGCATAATCTCCATCTTGTTTGTACTCATAAGTTTTAGGTTGCATTTGCATTACCTGTTGTAAGGCACCACTGAAGTTCTGAACATTTTGTTTGAGCTTATTATCAGATGTACTTAGCAGCATTCCGGTGTACCCAACATTGCCGCTGAAGTAACCCGCCCAATCGTTAGCACCTGTACCTTGTACTCCATAAATTCCATAATCAGCACCTGCGCTTCCTGAACCATATCCATAAACACCATAGTATGAATTTGCACCGCTACCGGCAGCATTTCCATAAATTGCATATCCGCCATTTCCAAATACACTTCCTCTTATTCCTTCCCCGTTGGTTCCTGCATTGCCACCGTAAATTGCTGCTGAACTTGAAAGGGTTCCTGTCTTTTGAATATTTGCGCCATAACCAATTCCTGATTTTGTACCATTCACCAGTACCGAACTCGATAAAGTGAAAATATCAATCATGGTATTGTTATTCATTGAATTATTGTTTTCATAGCGTGACATGCTTCCGGTATAAGCAGCATCTCCATACACATGCAATCGATATGTTGGTGTACTTATTCCTATTCCAAAATTTCCATCTCCGGTGGCAGTAAAAATATCACCGGTGCCACTAAAGCTCAATGCATATTTTGATGATATTGCTCCTGCGCCAACCAAACCAGCGGTACTGAAAAAACTTGAACCACCACTGTAAAAATTTATTCGAGCCCAATCGCCCACCGTTTGTTCGTAAATAGCAAGATGCGGATTGCTTGAAGTATTTGAATTGTAATCGATTTTTGTTTTTCCTCCGAAAAATCCTGCATATCCTGATCCACTAACTATTGCTTTTACTCCACCTCCAACCAGGTCTCCATCAAATAATCCTGCATACTGCACACCTGTTGTTTTTGCCCACAGCGCACCTGAAGAACTTGTGCCGCCATTGAAATAACCGGCATATCCGGTTCCGGTAGCAAATGCATCCATGGTATTTCCAATTCCATTATTGGTTACTACCATTGCTGTGGTACCTGAACCAGTATTGTTCTTGGTTATATATACTGCTTCACCTTGGCCGGTTTTATTTACATTTAAATTATAGCCACTTCCATTGTTTAAAATATTTACTGTATTACTTGAGTTAGCGGCATTGCTGTTTTGAAATTGTGCAATCACATTGGTTGCAGTTGAACTTTCAACATCAAATAATGAAGTTGGAGCGGTTGTTCCTATGCCAACATTTCCACCGTTGAAATTATAAATATCACTTCCGTTCTGAATCCATAGCGTAGTGCTTCCTCCAACGGTAGCATCGGGTGCAGGCGCCCATGAAGTTCCGTTCCATTTTAATACATAACCATTTGCAGGTGCTGTGTTTGAAACTGAATAGTTCTGAATTTTTGAAAC
>JAHEZG010000025.1:1977-21052 GCA_023251195.1 Chitinophagaceae bacterium
TGTTTGCGGTTAGTGTGCCAGTAACATCGCCTCCCATTGGTTGTGTACTCACTACTGTTCCTGTAATGTCTATTCCTGAACCTGCTGTATAACTTCCGCCTGAACCGCCATTATCTGTTCCCGGAGCCCATGATGTTCCGTTGAATTTTAATACTTGTCCGGTTGTCGGAATTGTATTTGATACACTTACCGTTTGTAATTTTCCAACAACAGTTGCATTCGGATTTCCGGATACATCACCTGAAAGAGCATTCACCGAAATTGCGTTTGAACCATTGATGGTAATGCCTGTTCCAGCAGTGTAAGTTGTTCCGCTGCCAACATTGTCGGTTGATGGAACCCACTGTGTTCCGTTATATTTTAAAACTTCACCTGATGATGGTGAACCTGCAACAACAGGTTTTCCTTGTAAATTACTAATTGAATTTGAAGTGGAAGTTCCTGTAACATCACCACCTAAATTTGAAATGCTGATAACATTTGAACCATTGATTGTGATTCCGGTTCCTGCTGAATAAGTTGCTCCGCCGGCTGCTTGAATATCTGTTCCCGGCACCCATTGAGTTCCGTCGTATTTTAAAACCTGACCCAATGTTGGTGATAAAGCCGAAACAGGTTTGCCTTGAATTTTTGAAAGGGTGTTTGATGTACTGCTTCCAGTAACATCACCAATCATAGCTGAAGTACTGATAACCGTTCCCGCGATATTTATTCCAGTTCCGGCTGTGTAAGTTGTGCCAGCTGAACCGGTATTATCGACATCCGGTTTCCATTGTGTTCCGTCAAATTTTAAAACCTGTCCAAGTGTTGGCGCGATGGATGAAATCGGTTTATTCTGAATTCCATCAACTACAGGATTCGGATAGGTGCCTGATAAATCTCCATTGGCAGTTGTTGCATTTGTTATATCATCAGTCGCATTTATATCGCCGGTGTTATTAATCACATTGGTTCCTGAAATAGAAATTCCGGTTCCTGAATAATAGGTTCCCCCACTTCCACCTGAACCTGTATTATCATTTCCGGGTATCCAGGTTGTACCATTAAATTTTAAAACCTGACCTGATGCCGCTGTCGATACATCCACATCTCCCATGTCATCTAAATTCATGTTGCCACCAATTTTTCCAGCCACAATAGCATACGGAACGCTTAACAATTGTGTAGTTCCCATATCAGTATAACTACTTCCACCGTTTGCATCCATTTCAATTTTCACCCATTGATTTCCCAATGTCCAGGGTACACCTGCAAATGTTCCAGATAAAACTGTTCCACCACCAATCTGCACTGTGAATAAACCAAACTGATTGGTTACCACGCTGTGAGTTTCCTGATAAACAGAAGCTCCGGTTGCGCCACCGTTCAGAACAGATACGCGCAATGAAATAATGTGAGATGACAGTACATTTCCAGAAGCATCTCTTGCAACCCCCTGATAGTTGAATCGCTGAGGCACCTGCGCAAAAGCAAATTGCAAACTCACTAATAGTGTGAATGCAAATAATCCAATCTTGCGCAGTAGAACAGATTCGATATTGGCAATGAGCGTTTTCATGTTTTGTTATATTTAGTTATTGGACTTTGGTGATTTTGTGAGTGAATGAATCGTGACCGTTTTCATCAATCACAATAAAGTATGTGCCGGCAACAAGCTGTTGCAAGTCAATTAAAGTTTGATGGTTATTGAGTGGCTGCTCTATCAGTTTGCGACCTAACACATCAATTATTATTAATTGTGTATTGGGAGAAAATGTGTTTCCGTTATTTATTATAGAAATAACATTGCTCACCGGATTGGGGAAAATGCTTAAATCATAAATTGGTTTTTCAACCTCAGTTATACCTGTTGCCATATACGATGGCTGTTGAAATCCCTGGGTTATTTTATTATTGGAATTTGTTAAAGTGGTGGTAAGGCTTTCGCCAATCGTAAATGATACTGAATTTCCTCCCACCGCATAATAATTTCCAGCTGA
Source organism: Chitinophagaceae bacterium (assembly GCA_023251195.1). Lineage (GTDB taxonomy): Bacteria > Bacteroidota > Bacteroidia > Chitinophagales > UBA10324 > UBA10324. The sequence continues at coordinate 3,957 of JAHEZG010000025.1, forward strand.
ACCGAAAACCTGTGGTGAAATGCTTTGGCCTTTTAATTGAAATGTAAAGGCAAAAAGTAAAATGCTGAATATGCTGTAGAGTTTCATTTTTTCCCTGATTTTGGTGATTTACGGGAAGTTTGATGCCTCTTACATTTTCAATTTAAATATGTTGCGATGGATATTTAATTTTTTAATGCGATAAATAACAGATAAAGTTTTTTTCAATTTTAGTTTTCACTTTTCATTTCTCTTTCATCTACTTTCGCCACAATAAAAAAACACAAATGGCCTGGACTTTTTTTCTGGAAATTTTAAAATACATTGTTCCTTCACTCATTACTTTTCTGACTGCCTACTTTATTCTGAAATCATTTTTGCAGGCAGAGTATGAAAAAAAACAACTCGAAGTTCGCATCGATAATTTTAAAGCGGCACTTCCGATTCGTTTACAAGCCTACGAAAGACTGGCATTATTTCTTGAACGCATTTCGCCAAACAGTTTAATTCATCGCGTGGTAAAACCCGGAATGAATTCGCGTGATATGCAACTCTCACTCATCAGCAATATTCGTTTGGAATTTGAACACAATCTGGCACAACAGATTTATGTGAGCGCACCAACATGGAATCAGATTGTGCAGGTGAAGGAAGAAATTGTGAGTATCATTAATCGTTGCGCGGTGGATTTACCCGAGAGCGCATCAGGAAAAGATTTGAGCCGCAGGATTTTAGAATACTTCATCAATAACGAACAGGCAATGCCCACACAAAAAGCATTGGATACTTTGAAGAATGAAGTGAAGAAGATATACTGATTTGAAGATTTGGGAATTTGAAAATTTGAAAATGATGCTTCTCTGTGCTACTCTATTTCTCCATCCAAAAAATTAGTAAGAAAATAATTCTCTGCGAAAATCTATGGTTCATTTGAAATAATTTATGTCGAAAGAAAAATCTCCTGAAAAAAAATTTGAAACTGATAGTGGAATTGAAATAAAACCATTGTACCAGAATTCAGTGGAACGGAATATTGAATTGCCGGGAGAATTTCCATTCACACGCGGAGTTCATCCTTCTATGTATCGCGATAAGTTGTGGACGATGCGGCAGTATGCAGGATTTTCCACTGCAGAAGAATCGAACAAGCGCTATCATTATTTATTAAGTCAGGGCACAAGCGGATTATCGGTTGCATTTGATTTGCCAACGCAGATTGGATACGACAGTGACCACGCCATGTCAGAAGGTGAAGTTGGAAAAGTTGGAGTCGCCATTGATTCGCTCGAAGACATGGAAATTCTTTTCAAAGGAATTCCGTTGGATAAAATTTCTACTTCAATGACTATAAATGCCACCGCATTTATTTTGCTGGCATTATATATAGCATTGGCAAAAAAGCAGGGGGCCGATGTAAAAAAATTATCGGGCACTGTACAAAATGATATCCTGAAAGAGTATGCAGCGCGCGGCACTTACATCTATCCGCCAAAACCTTCCATGCGACTCATCACTGATATTTTTGATTATTGCAGTCGTGAAGTTCCCGCGTGGAATACTATTTCAGTGAGTGGATATCACATTCGTGAAGCAGGTAGCGATGCGGTTCAGGAATTGGCTTTCACACTCGCCAATGGAAAAGCATATTTAAAAGCAGCGATTGATAAAGGACTTGATATAAATGTTTTTGCAAAACGGATTTCTTTTTTCTTCAACGCGCACAATAATTTATTTGATGAGGTGGCGAAGTTTCGCGCAGCAAGAAGAATGTGGGCACAGATAACAAAGGAGATGGGCGCAATAGATGAACGAGCTATGATGTGTCGCTTTCACACGCAAACAGGTGGAAGCACATTAACCGCACAACAGCCAATGAATAATATCACCCGTGTAACACTACAGGCGCTCTCTGCTGTTTTGGGTGGAACACAATCATTGCACACCAATGGTTTTGATGAAGCACTTTCATTACCAACCGAACAAGCTGCGGGTATTGCATTGAAGACACAACAGATTATTGCACACGAAAGCGGAGTGAGTGAAACAGTTGACCCGCTTGGTGGTTCTTATTTTATTGAAGCGCTGACTGATGAAGTAGAAAAAAAAGCGTGGGAATACATTCATCGCATTGATGCAATGGGTGGTTCGGTTGCGGCAATTGAACAAGGATATATGCAGGAAGAAATTGCACGCTCATCGTATCAATACCAACGGAAAATTGAAAGCGGCGAAAAAATTATTGTTGGCTTGAATAAATTTTTAGCGGATGAAAAACCACCTGAAAATGTTTTTCGTGTAGATGAATCTATTCGCACACATCAATCCGAAAAATTAAAATCATTGCGTACGCGAAGAGATAATGCAAAGGTGATTTCAATTCTTACTGCACTCGAAGCAAAAGCAAAAGGAGAGGAGAACCTAATGCCGATAGTTATTGAAGCAGTAGAAAATTATGCAACACTCGGCGAGATTGCTGATGCGCTGCGGAATGTATTTGGAGAATATAAAGGATAGAAGAAATGAAATTTCTATTCGCAGCATTTTTACTTTTTACTTTTTACTTTTTAATTTCTTCATGCAAACCATACCAGGTTGCCGATTATTCGGCAAACAAATTCAGCATGAAAGCAGATTATCCGGTTGATTCTGCTATGTGGAAATATCTGATTCCTTTTCGCGATAGCTTGAATAAAACGATGCAAGTCGTAATCGGAAAATCAGATTCGGAATTAACCAAGCAACAACCTGAAGGCACACTCGGAAATTTTGTTGCTGATGCTTTACTGTTACAGTCGCGAAAAGAATTGAATGCAGAAATTGATTTCAGCATCGTGAATAATGGAGGGATTCGGATTCCATCGTTACCAGCCGGAGAAATCACAATGGGAAAAATATTTGAACTCATGCCATTCGATAATGCAATTGCAATAATGGAAGTGAATGGAAAAATTGTAAAGCAATTGATAAATAAAGCAGCAGCAAAAGGAGGTTGGCCCGTTGCCGGAATGCAGTACATGATTTATAAAGGAACAGCTGAACAGATATACATCAACGGAAAAAAATTAGACACGCTTTCTACTCATCATTTTGTGTGCAGCGATTACATTGCGAATGGTGGCGATGATTGCGCATTTCTGAATTCCGAAAAAAAAATAATGAGTCCGATTCTGTTTCGGAATCTTTTAATCAATTACATTCTATCTTTAACAGCAGAAGGAAAAACTATTTCTGAAAAATTAGAACACAGAGTTGTCAGTGAATGAAATAGTTTTACCTGAAGAAATAAAAAAATGAAATCATGGAAATAAAATCAGTTGTAACAGTTGATGCGGAAATTCAAAATGGTCAACCAGTATTTTCAGGAACAAGAGTTCCGATTGATTCATTGTTCATGCATTTGGAAAAAGGAATTTCTATTGAGGATTTTTTAGAAGATTTCCCAAGTGTTTCGAAAGAACAAGTACAAACGGTACTTGGTTTTGCAGAAAAATTATTTTCATCAGAAAATATAAGCAAGCTGTATGAAATTGCTGCTTGATGAAAATCTTCCTAAAAAACTAAAAACAGTTTTGTCGGAACACGAAGTTTTTACTGTGAGTGATAAGAAATGGAATTCATATAAGAATGGTGAACTTTTAAAATTAATGCTCGAAGAAAAATTTAATGCGCTTCTCACTTTTGATAAAAACCTTCAATATCAACAAAACTTTGCTAAGTATCCGATTCTTGTTTTAGTATTAGCAGCTTCTGATAATACTTTTGAAACATTGCAGCATCTTAAAAATAAAATCAATGATGCGATAAAAAATAATTCAGGAAGCGGAGCAGTAATTATCAATTTTGATTAATGATGAATGAGCGCAGAAAATTTTTAAAACAATTAGGAGCCGGTGCATTATTGCTCGGTGCAAATTCTTTTCCGCTCGAAGCATTTGCAGGCGACGATACACAAAAGCTTACCATACTTCACACCAACGATTGGCATTCTCGCATTGATCCATTCCCGATGGATGGAGGAAAATTTCAGGGACTTGGTGGTGCCGCAGCAAGAGCATCGCTCATAAAAAAATTGCGCAGTGCTGCTGACAATGTTTTGTTGTTAGATGCCGGAGATATTTTTCAGGGCACACCTTACTTCAATTATTTTCATGGTGAACTGGAAATGAAACTGATGAGCCAGATGCAGTATGATGCAAGTGCCATCGGCAACCACGATTTTGATAATGGAGTGGAAGGTCTTGCGAGTCAATTACCCAATGCAACTTTCCCATTGATAGTGGCAAATTATGATTTCACCAATACGGCGATGCAGGGAAAAACCATTCCGTACAAAATTTTTAAAAAGGGAAAATTAAAAATCGGTGTATTCGGAATCGGAATTGAACTGAAAGGATTGGTGCCTGATAAATTATTTGGCGAAACAAAATACCTGGAACCGATTTCCATTGCAAATAATATTGCTGCGCAGTTGAAGAATGACTACCATTGCAACATGGTAATTTGTTTATCGCATTTAGGTGCGAAGTATGAAGATAAAAAAATCAGCGATGAGGTTTTCGCACAATCTACTAAAAACATAGATTTAATTATCGGAGGACACACACATACTTTTTTTGATTCGCCGATAAGTTACAAGAACATTGATAACAAACAAGTGCTTGTTAATCAGGTTGGATGGGCAGGATTGGTTTTAGGAAAATTAGATTTCTATTTTAAAAATAAAGGCATTGATAAACAAGCAATTTCACAACAAGTAATTATTTCCAATTCTGCAAGTTGAAAAAAATTTTTTTTAAAAATATTTTCTTGCAGTTTTGTGCACACATACATACATTCATCGTCGAATTGAATCACAACAAATAAAAAAAACTATACAGTCACTATGTCGAAGTCAGCAGAATCCGTTTGGAATGAGTGCCTGAAAATCATACAAGACAATGTAAACCCGCAAAGTTTTAAAACTTGGTTTGAACCTATTAAGGCGGTTAAACTTCAGGGCGATGTTTTAACCATTCAGGTTCCGAGTCAGTTTTTTTACGAGTGGCTCGAAGAACATTATGTAAGTATTTTGCGCAAAGCACTGAAGCGTGAACTTTCAAACGATGCGCGTTTGGAATATCAGGTTGTGGTGGATAACTCTTCGCAAAAGAACGGACCATTTACAGTTAACATTCCAACAGCAACTACCAATGCAGTGAAGACTCAAGAGATGCCTGCATCAATGGTGATGGGTCATCAGATAAAAAATCCATTCATCATTCCGGGATTGCGCAAAGTGAATATTGATTCGCAATTAAATGCTGCGTACACTTTCGATACATATGTTGAAGGCGATAGTAATCGTTTAGCGCGAAGTGCCGGATATGCTGTTGCACAAAAACCCGGTGCTACTTCTTTTAACCCACTTGTTATATATGGTGGAGTTGGTTTAGGAAAAACTCACTTAGCACAAGCCATCGGAAATCAAATAAAAAATTTATATCCGAATAAAACTGTGTTGTTTGTTCCGGCAGAAAAATTTACCAATCAGTTTATTGATGCTTTGAAAAATAACAGTGTGAATGATTTCATTCACTTCTATCAATTGATTGATGTGTTGATTGCTGATGACATTCAGTTCTTCGCAAACAAGGATCGTACACAAGATATTTTCTTCCACATATTTAATCACCTGCATCAAAGCGGTAAACAATTAATTCTTACTTCTGATCGTGCACCGCGTGATCTGGAAGGAATGGAAGAAAGATTGTTGAGTCGTTTCCGTTGGGGATTGAGTGCCGATATTCAGGTTCCTGATTTTGAAACCCGCATTGCCATTCTTGAAAAGAAAATGTATGCTGATGGAATTGAGTTGCCTCGTGATGTTGTTGAGTTCGTTGCATATAATATAAGTACCAGTGTTCGCGACCTTGAAGGTGCATTGGTTTCGTTATTAGCACAATCTTCTTTGAACAGAAAAGAAATTGATTTGGACTTAGCTAAAAAAATTATCAAGAATTTTGTTAAAACAATTTCACGCGAAGTTTCCATTGAGTTCATACAAAAGGCAGTTTGCGAATTCTTCAGCGTTCAACCTGAAAAGTTAAAAGAGAAAACACGCAAACGCGCAATTGTTCAGGCCCGTCAGTTAAGTATGTATTTAGCAAAGAGCTACACAAAAAATTCCTTGAAAGTTATTGGTCGTCATTTTGGTGGTCGTGACCATAGTACAGTAATTCATAGTTGCCAGGCGGTGAAAGACATGATGGATACTGACAAAGAATTTAAAGAGTCAGTTCAGGAGATAGAAAAGAAAATTCAGCTAAGTATTACCTGATTATTTTCAACTTCTCTTTGAGGGTTCAAAGTATTTTATACATTTGCCCGAATAACAGGAGAGGTGCCTGAGTGGCCGAAAGGGCCGGTTTGCTAAACCGTTATACGAGCTTAAACTTGTATCGAGGGTTCGAATCCCTCCCTCTCCGCACCTGAGTAGTTCTTTAAAATTGAAATAATAATAGTTCGGGGTGTAGCGCAGTTGGCTAGCGTACCTGCTTTGGGAGCAGGGGGTCCCTGGTTCGAGTCCAGGTACCCCGACAAATTGAGGGCGGTGAAATTTATTTTTCATCGCCCTTTTTATTTTATGGGTTACTACTTTTACATTTTGAATTCAGAAACTTACGGAATAATTTATATCGGACAAACAAATAATCTGGAAGACAGAACTTTGTCTTTTTATTTTATAAAACCAATAACATCTTTTCGAACTTCCTCTCGCCATCTAAGTCCGTATTTTTTGTCTAAGTAATTAAATATTTGCTGGTTATATTCTTCTTCATTTTCACCACAATAAATAATACAATCTCGACTATAGAATTTGATTTTGTATTTTTTTTCAAAAAGGGTATCGGAATCATAAATCTTTGAACTAACAAATCCACCTGGAAGCAGAAGTCTCATGTTTTTAATTTCAATATCACTCAAAGCAGATAATTTGTTAAAAGAAAAAATGTACACCGAATCAATAATTATATTGCCTTTCATTTTGAAAACTTGTAACCGTAATGAAGTATCAACTAAAATTTTTCCGACAAAATTTTCATAGCCGGAACTTTTTATTCTTATTTGATAAAAACCTGGTTCAGTATTTTTAAAATGAAATTCTCCTTCAATATCTGCGCAAATCCCAATCGTATCTTTATCATTTGAAAGAAATACAGTTGCAAATGACACCCCATCATTATTTATTATATCAATTACTTTCCCATTGAAATTAATTTTTTGAGCCGAAGAAATATCAGCTAATAATAAAAATATTAAAATAATTTTCGCGAGAGAGTTCATTTATTTTCTCTAATGTGTTTATTGGTTTTCACTCCTAACAATTCTTCCTTCTCCATCCCATTCCAACCACAATTTCACAAAATCATTTGGTAAAAAAGGTTCTGCTAATTCAGGCCATTCAATAAAACAAAATGCACCATCGGCTAAATATTCTTCAAAACCGATGTCTAACAATTCTTCTGCATTTTTTAAACGATACAAATCGAAATGAAAAATTTTCTGAGAGCCAGCATATTCATTCACCAATGAAAAAGTAGGGCTGACTGCTTCTTCTGTTACACCAAGTGCTTTGCAAAAACTTTTTACCAATGTGGTTTTGCCAACTCCCATTTCGCCGTTCAACACAAATATTTTTCGCTCCGGAAAATGTTTTAATATTTCAACAGCAACATTATTCCAGTCTTCTAATTTTTCTACTTTCCAAAACATAATTTATTGCTTGAAAAATTTCGCACGGAGTTCACAGAGAAAAAAACAGCACAGAGAAAAAGGAGAACAAAAGAGTTGAATGAAATTGTATTTAATCTTCAAATTTTCAAATCTCCAAATCTTCAAATCATCTCCTGTTCGGGTCAACAATAATTTTCTCCGGCTCCTTCGAATCAATGGTCATGGTTTCGCCGGTTACTTTAAAAGTGGTGCGGCGGTTTTTCTGATGTTCTTCTTCTGTGCATTGAACACCACTCACACATTTATTCAGGATCATTGTTTCACCATAACCTTTTGCGGTCAACCTTGCTTTGTCAATTCCATGTGCAGCTAAATAATCCACACAACTCTGCGCGCGCTTCTGCGAGAGGTTCTCATTGAATTTATCATTTCCGCGCGAATCAGTGTGTGAACCCAGTTCCACTTTCACCGTCGGGTTTTCATTCAGCAGCGTAACTAATGTATCGAGCACCAATGCAGCATCAGGTCTTATGTTCCATTTGTTGTAATCGTAATAAATATTGCTGAGTGTGATTTGCACATTCTTGTAAATCTTATCAAGTATGATAGTGACAGTTTCTTTCAGCGTGTCTTTATCGCTCGATGAAAAACCAAGTGACGAAAAGTTTTCACTCATGCTGAAGTAATCATTCTTCGAAGCGGTGAGTTTCAATAATTTTTCGGGCTGAATGGCGAAAGTGATTTTCCCTTGCGCATCCGTCATGTACTTATTCAGCGAATCAGTTTTTCCGGCAACTGTTACATCCAGCACATTCACTGCTGCGCTCGATAAAAATTTTGTTCCTGTAACAGTGCTGTTCGGGTCGTTCGGGTTTTCAAAAGTTTTTTCTTTCACCAACACCTGCAACTGATAATATTTTATGCGTGGCAACTCAAACGAATAAATATCATCGTTGCCTTTTCCTCCCGGGCGACTGCTCGTAAACATCCCCATCTGGCGCACATCTTTTTTCTTTTCATCAGGCACCGGAAGAAATATCAAACCAAAATCATCAGCAGGTGAATTAATCGGCGAGCGCAAATTCACAGGGTTCATCCACTGCTTGCCAACCTTCGTTGCCGAAAAAATATCCAGCCCGCCCATACCCGGCTGACCATTACTCGAGAAATATAATTTGCCGTCCGCAGCTATGAACGGAAAAACTTCGTCGCCCGTAGTATTAATGCCCGGACCTAGATTCTGCGGCTCACTCCATGCACCATCAATGTTTCGAGTCACTACAAATAAATCCTTGCCGCCAAATCCTTCCTTCGTGTCGCTGCTGAAATACAATTCATTTCCGCTTGCCGATAAAAATGGTTGCGACACATTTGTGCTGTCTTCATAAAACGGAATCGCCACTGGCTCATTCCATTCCCCCAACTCATTCAATGTGCTGCGAAAAATTTTGCAGTAATCATTTGTGATATTATCAGTGCCGCATCGCGTAAAAAATATTTCAGTAAAATCTTTATTGAAGCAAACCGCTCCTTCGTTGTACTTCGAATTAATAACCGCGCTCAGTGGCTGCGGAGTTTTATAACTGCCGCTTCCATCGGGCTGCGAATAAAATAAATCAGAAAATTTTTCTCCTGTCCATCCGTAGGTCTGTGTTCCGGCGGCATCGGTGCGGTCGCTTGTGAAAACGATGGCACCGTTTTTATACAGCACAGTTCCGTAATCAAATGCAGCGGAGTTCAGCGCCTCCACATTCTTCACCGCAAACGGCGAAGGATTTTTTTGCCAGTCGAGCGCCTGCTGCGTGCTCTTCAGTTGCTTTTTCGCATCATCGTTAAACGGATTTTGCTGCATGTATTCGTTAAACTGCTCAATCGCATCCTGGTACTTGCCGTTTGCCTTCAGCATAATCGCATAATCATAAGTGGCAATCGCATCGTAGTTCAAACCCTGCGCGGTCTTATACCAATGCTCGGCATCAATCGTTTGATTCGAATACCTGTAACACTCTGCTATCAGAAAAGCTTTGCGCGCCTTAATGGTGGGTTCCGGCTCCGCATCAAATTCATCCTTCAGTTTATCGGCGGCAACCGTAAATTTTTTTTCTTCATACAATGTTTCGCCGTCTTTTATTTTCTGAATTAAGAAGCACGATGAAAGAAATACAGTGAACGATAACAGAAAAAATATTCGATGAAGAAGCCCTACCCTTAATCCCTTCCCAATGGGAAGAGAAATTGTCGCGATGAATTGAGGCACAAACGAATTTTTATTGAAGTGAAAAAATCTTCTCATTTATATTGGAAAGAATTATTTTTTTCTTGCGTGTAAATTTAACGAAAAAAGACCGCTGCTGTTTTAACTCAATTGTGCTTTAAATTATTTTGGTGTGAAAAAGATTTTATTCTATTCACAGAAAATTCGTTCTGAGAGACTGAGTTCACAGTGAGATTCAGAGAAATATATTTTAAAAAACTCCGTGCTCTCTGTGCCTCCGTGCGAAACACATCGCATCAAATTCATCTTCTTCCTACTCCCAAAATCCCAATTACATTTGCAAAAATTTTGTAAATGGAATTTACTGTTTCCGAGAATCATAAATTAATAGAACAATCGGCGCGCGACTTTGCCGAAAAATATATTCGTCCGCATGTGATGGAGTGGGATGAGGTGCAGCATTTTCCGAAAGATTTATTTAAGCAATTGGGGGAGCATGGTTTCCTGGGAGTGCTGGTGCCTGAAAATTATGGCGGTGCCGGACTCGGTTATTTTGAATACATAACGGTGATAACTGAAATTGCAAAGGTGTGCGGATCCATCGGGTTGTCGGTGGCGGCGCATAATTCGCTTTGCACGGGTCACATATTGCAACATGCGAGCGAGGAGCAGAAGAAAAAATATTTGCCGAAACTGGCGACCGGTCAGTGGCTGGGCGCGTGGGGATTAACGGAACCGAACACGGGTTCGGATGCAGGCAACATGAAAACCACCGCGAAGAAGGAAGGCAGCGAGTGGGTATTGAACGGAACCAAGTGCTGGATAACGCACGGCAACAGCAGTGATGTGATGGTGGTGATTGCGCGCACAGGTGAGGCGGGCGACTCGCATGGCATGAGTGCTTTTATAGTGGAGCGCGGAACAACGGGATTGAGTGCAGGGAAAAAAGAAAACAAATTGGGCATGCGCGCTTCGGAAACTACTGAAGTGATTTTTGATAATTGCCGGATTCCATCGGAGAATTTAATTGGTAAGGAAGGTGATGGATTTGTACAGTCAATGAAGGTGCTGGATGGCGGACGCATTTCGATTGCGGCGCTTGCACTCGGCATTGCGAAGGGTGCTTACGAGGCTTCGATAAAATATTCGAAGGAGCGTCACCAGTTCAATCAACCGATTTCGCATTTTCAGGGAATTGCTTTTAAGATTGCTGATATGAAAGCGCAGATAGAAGCGGCTGAATTGCTGACGCTGCAAGCAGCGGATATGAAAATGCGTGGAGAGAAAATGACGAAACAAGCAGCGATGGCGAAGTATTATGCTTCGGAAGTTTCGGTAAAAGTTTCGACGGATGCGGTGCAGATTTTCGGTGGCTACGGTTACACAAAGGATTTTCCGGTAGAGAAATATTATCGCGATTCGAAACTGTGTACGATTGGTGAAGGCACTTCGGAAATTCAGAAGATAGTGATTGCGAAGAGTGTGTTACACTCGTAACACTTCGACAAGCTCAGTGTAATAGCTTAACTTCTGTAAACTGATTTTTTTGCTTGATTTTTATGAAGGAAAATTATTCTTTCAGAATTTTTTTTGTGAAAATGTTGGTTAAGATTATTTCTGAAAAATATAAAGGTGTTTAATAAAAAATTATTTTGTACTGAGAAAATAAATCATGGAAATAACAGGGGAGCATGCAATTATTCTTAGTGTTATAATTGTGCATATTATCTTGCTTGTTTTCAGGAAAAGAATATTGAAATCTGCAAATGGAAAAAGGAATTATTTTATTGTCTTTGCTCTTTTTACTTCTCCCTTTTTTCTTTACCCTGCTTACTTGGTTTATAATGAATTGAATCTAAAGAGAAATATGGTTGGGGAATATTACCTTAATGATTCAACCCAACAGGTTATTCTTACAATAATGGATAATGATTCATTCATTCTGAAGCCAAATAAATACCTCAGTAATCATGGAACAGGAATATGGAGACTTGTAAATGAACCTGATGCAAAAAAAGTTGAATTGAATGTAACACCCGGAGTGCTTTTTTACATTTTCTGTATTGATGATGATGGAAAGTCAATTTATCTCCATGATTTTTCGGAACACCACGATGACAATTATGGTTTGGTGAAGAAGAAGTAATTTGCTTTTCAGATAATTTTTCTTCATCAGAAATAAATTCAGTGTAATTTTTTCTATCGGCTGCAAGAAATTTTTATAAGAATTCAATCTGTGAATCTGTGACTAAAAATCTTACTCAAAATTGATGCGAAAAAGTTTTCCTGCTTTGGTTGGACCGAGGGCTGTTTGTCCGCATACATATATTTCGCCGGCTTCATCTTCACCAAAACTATTGATATAGAAATCTCCTTTGGGGCTAACGACAGTTAACTGTCTGCGTTCATAAGTGGTGGAACCTGCGGGCTGTAACAGCATAAAGAATGGTCCGGTCCAGTCGCCGAAAATATACTTGCCCTGCATGTCGGGATACTTAGTGCCGCGATAGACATACCCACCAATCACACATTTGCCAATGGAATGGTCATACTCATCAATGGGCATCGTGAGTCCGGTCATGCTGCAATTTTCTGAAGGACTGTAACAATGCCTTCCTTCCATTGTGCGCCATCCATAATTCTTTCCTTTTTCTACAATATCAATTTCTTCGTATTCATTCTGACCTACATCAGCACAAAACAATTCTCCGGTTTTTCTATCGAATGAAAAGCGCCAGGGGTTGCGCATGCCGGTACAGTATATTTCGTCGCGACCATCTTTATTCACGAATGGATTATCGGCGGGGCTTGTGTAAGCAACCGTTACATCTACATTAATTCTTAAAATTTTTCCGAGCAGTGTATTTATGTTTTGTCCGTTGCCGGTGGTTCCGTGTTTATCACCTGCGCCGCCGCCATCGCCAACACCGATGTATAAGTATCCGTCTTTTCCGAAAGCCATTTGTCCGCCGTTGTGATTTGATTCGGGTTCATCAATTTTCATAATAATTTTTTCAGTGGTGTTTGCCATATCAGGGTTGGATGAAACAGTATATTCGGCAATCACACTTGTGTTGTCCATTCCTTTTAAAGTTGGAGGAGCAGAATAGTAGATGTAGAATTTTCCATTGGTTTTGTACTGCGGATGAAACACTAAACCGAGCAAACCTTTTTCAGAATAAATACTATTCAGTTTATCAGTCTTGCCTTCGATGTCGAGAAAGGGAGTTGGTAAGAGTGTTCCGTTTTTTACAATGCGCACTCTTCCGCTTTGTTCAATCACAAACAAACGATTGCTTCCATCGTTTGCATTTACAATTCCGATTGGGGCTTCGAGTTCACTACAGATTTCAACGAGAGAAATATTATATGAAATCGGTTTTTCTTTTTTCACTCCCGAACCTGCACACGCGAGTAAAAACAAAATGGAAACGGAAATAATTTTCATTGTAAAAAATTTATGATGTGAATCAAAGTTAAATAAAGGAAGAATTTCCTTGCTGATTGTGTTTAATTATTTTCGCGACCTGATAAAAAAAATATCTCATGAGTAAAGGTCCCGTTTCGCAATTCATCACCCATCACTACCGGCATTTTAATTCTGCAGCATTGATTGATGCCGCAAAAGGATACGAAGCACATTTAACCGCCGGTGGAAAAATGATGGTGACACTGGCAGGAGCCATGAGCACAGCCGAGTTAGGAATTTCGTTTGCCGAAATGATTCGTCAGGGGAAAGTTGATATTATTTCCTGCACCGGTGCGAACCTCGAAGAAGACATTATGAATCTTGTTGCGCACTCGCATTACAAGCGCGTACCGAATTATCGCGAGTTGACTCCGCAAGACGAATGGGATTTGCTGGAGCATCATTACAATCGTGTAACTGATACTTGTATTCCGGAAGAAGAAGCATTTCGTCGCCTGCAAAAACACATTCATAAAATATGGAAGGATGCGGAGACAAAAGGTGAAAGATATTTTCCGCACGAATACATGTACAAAATTTTATTAAGCGGTGAGTTGGAACAGTATTACGAAATTGACCCGAAGGATTCCTGGATGCTGGCTGCGGCGCAAAAAAATATTCCCATCATTGTTCCGGGTTGGGAAGATTCTACCATGGGAAATATTTTCGCTTCATACTGTATAAAGGGGGAACTGAAACCTTCCACCATGAAATCAGGAATTGAATACATGGTGTGGCTGACGGAATGGTACAGAAATAATTCTTCAGGAAAAGGAGTTGGATTTTTTCAAATCGGTGGCGGCATTGCAGGTGATTTTCCGATATGTGTAGTGCCGATGATGTACCAGGATTTAGAATGGCATGATGTTCCGTTCTGGAGTTATTTCTGCCAGATAAGTGATTCAACCACTTCGTATGGTTCTTACAGCGGTGCAGTTCCGAATGAAAAAATTACCTGGGGAAAATTGGATATCAATACACCGAAGTTTATTGTGGAAAGTGATGCAACTATTGTGGCGCCACTGATATTTGCTTATATACTTGGGTGGTAGGAAATTTATGTTGAATAGTTTTATTGAATTGAATTTTTTATTTCTATATCCCTGATTTTTTAATTAGGTCGCATATAAATTTTTATCTTCTTTTTAATTTTAGACTAGTTCGTAGTATCGAATTGCAGTTTTATAAAAGTGCATTATAGTTTATCTGATTTGTAAGCCTGGTCAAAAAAATATTTTAATGCGCAGTTTTTTTAATAGCGAATTAATGCGTTTATAAAATTGAATTTATCAACATGCTTATATCTCCGCTTCTAAATAAATTTATATAAAAGGCTTGCAAATACCGTTTGTCGTATTTATATTGCGCTTGTAAATTTTAGATGAGTAGTGTTTCAGGGGAGAATTTTAAGTTTTTGTGTTGTTTCGAAAAAAAATTTCGTGGATTTTTTCGTGAATTTTAATTGATAAATGGAATAAAAACTGCCGAATACAAATAATTTTTTTTGCACAAATTCAAAGATCATTTCTAAAGAAAAACTAACAACTTTTAAAAGCCTATGAAAAAAAACTCTACAAACAAATAACTACAGGTTGGCTGAAGGGACAACAGCAACCTCTACCACGAAAAATTAACTGAGCATACTATCAGTTATTTAATTGTCCTAATCACTCATTCATTTTTTTAAACCAATCAAACCAAATTTTTAAAAACAAAACCAAGCTTATGAAACAAAAGTTTTTTAATGCTGTTGTCGTTTTAGTTGTTCTGGTTTTGAGTCTGGGTCTGAATAATCAGGCAACTGCTCAATCATCAGAAAATTCAACTTCAACTACCGGCACAGTCAAAAAATCAAGTGAAGCCATGTACATGCAAACGCCGGATTCAAAAACGGGTGTGTACAAAACCGGCAATGGCACCAGTTTAACTGTTGTAGATGAAAGAGGTAATGTAACCATCACCTCTAACACTGATGGCAAAGAGAGTGTAACGGTTTTAGTAAAACCGCTAATCAATCTTGAAATTACCGACGGGTCTGATTTTGATTCATACATTGATCATTACATGAAATGGATTAAAGCCAATCCTGATTATGAAAAATTCGTGTCTGCTGAAGAAATTAATTTGATTCTGGCCGATGATTTTAATTCATTGTACAAATTGAATTACCTGATTGCTCAGCATCAAAACGCATCAAAATAAAACCAACCAATCATGAATAGAATATACATAAAATGCTTAACCGCTGTGCTGCTGCTCACGGTTTTTGCAACATCAAATCTTAGCGCTCAGGTTAGCGGCTATGGTTTTACATCAGCAGCCGGTGTTTTTACTCCATTGGTAGCGCCTACAACTGCAATTGCAGCTCCCTGGGATGATGCTATTTCAGCACCTATCACACTGCCATTTACTTTTAATTACAATGGTACAAATTATACACAGGTTAAAATTAATACCAATGGAACTATATATTTTGGAACCACTATGTTGGGAACAACAAATTACAATGCTATTTCAACAGTTTTAGCAACTAATGTTGGTAGTTTCTCAGGACTAGGTCGTGATTTGCAAAGTGCTGCTGTTGGTGGCGTTGCAGTTACTTACAAAACTCTTGGTGTAACACCGAACCAACAATTTGTTGTTGAATGGCTAAACTGCCGTGCTTTCGTTGGAACTCAAACCTGGAATTTCCAGATGATTCTTAATGAAACATCGAATACTTTACAAGCTGTTTATGGTGCGTTTACTACACCTGCTGCATCAACTGCTCAGGTTGGTCTTCGTGGCGCATTGGCAACAGATTTTAACAATCGTACTACAGCTGTTAGCTGGGCGGCATCAGTTGCCGGTGCTTTTAATACAAGCACAGTAACTATTGGTATTGCAAATAACCCAGTTTCAGGTTTAACCTGGACTTGGTCTCCACCTCCTCCTTGTGCTGCTGCTCCAACTGCAGGTACTGCCACCGGCCCTGCTGGTTTACTGGCTTGTAGTGGTGTTGCATTTACAATTACTGATGCAGGTTACACTACCGGTGCTTCCGGTTTAAGTTTCCAATGGCAAAGTCAGCCATTATGTGGCGGTGCCTGGGGTAATGTGGCGGGTCAAACCTCACCTGGTTCCGGCACTTTTACACAAGCCGCATCTTGTTGTTATCGCTTATATGTAATCTGCACACCAACCGGTCAGGATGCTATAAGTAATACCATTACTATGGGTATGAACAGTGCTATTAACTGTTATCCATTGTGGATTGCTTCATCCACTGCTGATGAAGAAATTTCTAACACAACTATTACCGGTACAACTATTTTGAATCAATCATCAACCTGTGCCACAGTTGGCCCTGGTCCCGGTTCAATTTTACAACGCTATTCTAACTACCGTGGTTTTGCAACTACTCCAGACCTTGGTCAGGGTTGTCCAATTGGTTTTTCATTAACTCAAACCACTTGTGGTGGTTCTTTTGGCAATGGTTTTAAAATCTGGGTTGATTATAATCAGGATGGCGACTTTGCCGATGCTGGTGAAAACGCATATTCACAACCAGTTGCCGCTACCGGTAACCACACTAAAACAGGTTCGTTTGTTGTACCTCCAACTGCTACATTAGGTAATACAGGATTACGCGTTTGCGTAGTTGAAGCTGGTTTTCCTAATGCAACCGGTTATGGAGCAACTTTAGGATTTACCTGGGGTGAAACGGAAGATTACTTGTGT
>JAHEZG010000276.1 GCA_023251195.1 Chitinophagaceae bacterium
TTAGTAAAGAAGAAAGCGCATTGGGGATTAATCTTTAGCGTGGCAATGATTATTGCCGGAGCGATGGGAAATATTTTCGACTCGGTTTTTTACGGAGTAATTTTTTCTGAAAGTCATCCCGGTGGTCCAATTGCAACTTTATTTCCGCAAGGTGGTGGATATGGTTCTTGGCTGCACGGTCGCGTGGTTGATATGCTCTATTTTCCGTTGATGGAAGGCACCTTTCCGCAATGGCTTCCACTGTGGGGGGGCGAATACTTTGTTTTCTTCCGGCCCATTTTTAATGTCGCCGATTTTTCTATTTCATCAGGCGTAATAGCCATACTTATTTTTCAGAAACGATTTTTTAAGAAGGAGGAATCAACTGAAATTCAAATCACAGAACCTGCAACAGAAAACAATTCTGCTATTGTTCAGCCGCCTGAACATCCCGAATAAATCCATTACTTCTTTACGCTAATAAAATTATAAGTGAACTATAATTCACCTAATATGCTTGCAATGAACGCTGAGAAACTTTTGTCTAATTCATTAGTAACAATACTAAACACGCCTCTACCGTGATGGAAACAATTTTACTTAATGATTTTTTCGCCCCGATTACTACGCTTTCTGGCTTTTGTGTTATCCGTTTCAGTATTTTCTATTGAGGCACAGGCACAACTATTTTCTTTCAATGGACAAGTGACGGATTATTCGTCAAACAAGCCTGTTTCATACTCAACTATATATTTATCCAAATCAAAAACCGGTGTCACGGCAGATTCTTCAGGGAATTTTCATTTGTCATCTGCCTATCGTGTTGATACGCTGATTATTTCAGCAGTTGGATTTAAATCAATTAAACAGTACATAACTGCGCAAACAACTTTTCCAATAACTATTTCATTATTTCCAACTGATTATAATCTGAATGAAGTGAGCGTGTATGCGGGAAAAAATCCTGCTGATATTTTATTCAAAAAAATTATTGACCACAAACCGCAAAACGACAAACAAAATTTTGAATCGTACAGTTACGAGGTATATAATAAGTTGCAATTTAGCATGGAAGATGTGAACGAAAAACTGCTGCGCAAAAAAATACTGAAGCCATTTGATTTTGTTTTTGAAAATGCAGACAGTGCCGATGGTCACAGTTTGCTTCCTTTGTTTTTATCCGAAACTCTTTCCGATTACTATTTCACCCGCCAACCGAAAGCCGAAAAAGAAATTATCCGTTCAAGTAAAATAACGGGAGTAAAAAATCAAAGCATGGCGCAGTTTACCGGCAATATGTATGCGCAAGTGAATGTGTATGAAAATTATTTGTCGCTTTTCAAAACCAATTTTATAAGTCCGGTTGCCGATAACGGATTGGGCTATTACAAATATTATATTGTTGATAGCTGCGTTATACAAAACAATAAGTCATTCAAAGTAAAATTCAAGCCGCGCCGACCCGGTGAAAATACTTTTGTTGGAAATTTTTGGGTGGATAGTTTGTCGTTTGCAATTTCAGATATTGAAATGGATTTATCAGCGAAAGCAAATTTGAATTTTGTAAAAACTTTTTCCATTCATCAGCAATTCGAAAAAGTGCGGGGCGGAAAAACAATGATGATTGTGGATGAAATGGAGGTTCATTTCCGCTTGCCCGAAAAAATGTTTTGTGTGGTGGCAAAAAAATATACCTCTTATCAAAACATTGCGGTAAATGAAAACGCTATTCACGAAATATTTGATGATCGGATTTCTGTGAAACTTGATGGAAAAGTTTTGCAGAAAAGCGATGACTACTGGTCAACCGCACGGCACACCCAATTAAGTGCAAGCGAGGAGCGCACTTATAAAATGATGGACTCATTGCTCAACAGCAAAGCTTACAAACACTATCACACCATTTTAAATACACTCGGCACCGGCTACTTAACAAAAGGATTATTTGAGATTGGTCCGTTTTATAATTTTTTCACAAAAAATAATATTGAAGGAACACGCTATCGATTTGGTTTGCGCACCAGCAACCGGTTCAGTAAAAATTTAATGCTGTACGGTTATGGTGCATACGGAACTTTTGATAACAGGTGGAAGTACAACACAGGATTTTTATACATGCTCGGAAAAACACCAAGGCAAACCATCAGCGCCGATTTCGTTCGCGATTATGCGTATGGCAGCGACCACTTTAATGAATTGGGAAGCGATAATGTATTCGCAGGTTTTTTCAGAAAAGATATTCCGCTGAAAACAGTTTGGCTGCAAAGCGAAAAATTTATTTATGAAAAAGAATGGCTCATTGGTTTCAGCAACAAAATTATTTTACACCATCGCACACTTCTTCCATCCTGGGATTATTCATTTCAACCTATCACTGAATCCAATGAAATGAAAAATATTCCGATTACTCTTACTGAAATCACTTATTCGGCTCGCTTTGCCTGGCAGGAAAAATTTTATACCGGCGAATTTTTGCGCACAAGCATGGGAAGCAAATTCCCGATAGTTGAATTAAAATATACCCGAGCAGTAAAAGGAATATTGAACAGCAATTTTGAATACCAGAAATTATATTTTGAAGTGAATGATAAAATAAATCTGCATTTTTTCGGGCGATTGGAATACAACATTGCAGCAGGAAAAACTTTCGGCACGCTTCCATATCCTGCATTAAATGTGGCGCGCGGAAACGAAACTTATTATTACAGCAACTACTCATTCAACGGAATGAACAATTATGAATTTGTAACCGACCACTATGTAAGTGCAATGATTACCGAACACTTCGGCACTTTTCCATTTCGTTATTTTCCATTGCTGCAAAAATTAAAATGGCGTTCTGTAGCAACAACAAAAGTTTTGTGGGGTGGAATGAGCAGTACAAATAAAACTGCAAACCAGAATAATGAAATTCATATTCCTGATTCAACTCCATATTTAGAATCAGGAGTTGGTATTGAAAATATTTTTCGTGTATTAAGAGTAGATGCTTTCTGGCGATTGACTTATCGCGATTTACCGAACGCCACCAAATTCGGAGTGAGAGCAAGTATGCAATTCGGATTCTGAGTATTCAGAATCAATTTAATTCTCAAATTTTTTTTCTTGGTTTTTTGTGCTGTTTGAACGAATAATATTTCTATTCAGCAAATACATATTCAATCTCATTCTTTTTGTTATTTTTCAATCGCAGAAATTTTAACAAAAACTTTTAAATCCCGAATCATGAAAAAAACTTTTAGTCTGTGCGCATTTTTTTTGCTCTCAATTTTATCCAAAACTTTTGCCGGTGATGGAGCAACTAATTGGTCAACAAATTTTTCTTCCTCAAAAGTATTTATCGAAAATCAAGGGCAGTTTCAATTGCCTGAAGGTAGCGGAACTTCAAAGGTTTTATACGCAATTGACAATGGTTCGCGCATCATTTATTTTACTACAACTGGAGTAACTTATTCTTTCAAAAAAATTATTAAAAAAGAAATTGAGCAGGATTTAGAAAAAGAACTGTTACACGAAAAGAAAGAACTGGAAAAAGGCGATGCGGAATTCTGGAATGAAAAAGAGAGAGAAGAAAAACATGTTGACTTTGAATCGGATGTGGTAAACATGATTTGGCAAAATGCAAATCCAAATACAACAGTTGTAGCTGAGGAATTGTCAACTGAGTATTACAATTATTCGGTTCCGGTAAATGGTGAATACAAAAACTTCAATCAGATTGCTGCATATAAAAAAATCACTTACAAAAATTTATATCCAGGCATTGATGTCGAATATATTTTTCATAGCGTGGAAGGAATAAAATATTCTTTCATCATTCATCCAGGTGCTGATGCTTCACTGATTCAAATGAAGTATTCCGGAAATAAAAAACTGTTGGTGCAAAGCAATGGCGATTTAAAAATCTCAACATTGTTCGGTGATATTACTGACCATGCACCGCAAACTTTTTATGCTGCTGATAAATCGGTAATCGTTTCTTCATTCACAAAAAATCAAAACATCGTTTCATTTTCACTTGATAATTATGACAACACTCAAGAAATAATCATTGATCCATGGACTGTAAATCCAGCAATGCCGAATTCACAAAAAGTTTGGGAAATAGAAACCGACAGCACAGGCAATGCCTATATCTATGGAGGCGACTGGCCATTGTGCAAATTACAGAAGTATAATCTGGCCGGTGTTTTACAATGGACAAATACAACCGCCGGTTACGATTCCAGTTCGTGGATTGGCACACTTGCTACCGACTTGGTTGGTAACTGTTATGTAACAGTTGGCTCAACCGCGCGAATTAAAAAAGTAAATACAACAGGTGCAACTCAATGGAATGCCGGTGGAGGAATATTTGACGAGTATTGGTCATTGGCTTTTAATTGTGATTATACAAAATTGATTTGCGGCGGAACACGGCTGACCGGATTGATACCTACCGGTAACGGAAGAGCATTTGACATTGACATGACCAATGGAAATGTTTTAAGTAGTGTAATAGTTGCTCATTCCATTCCGAGTTTTATAATCGGAGATGTAAATGAAATCCGTTCTATTTGTTCATCACCAAATGGAAATTTTTATTTCCATACACTCGATACCATTGGTGCTTTAACTACAGCACTTGGAATTAACTGGCGCTTGCTTACATCATACAGTTATGCTTACAGTAGTCCGAGTTATGGATTTACTCCGCAACCGCAACATGTTATTCGTGCAACATCGAATTACATATACACAATGAATGGCCAAACAATTTTCAGAAGAGATATTTCTACCGGTGCTGTAATAAATCAAGCTGCAATTCCAGCCGGAAGTTATACTGATCCTTTATTTGTGCAGGGTATTGCCCCAAACAATAATGGTATTGCAATTGACAGTTGCGGAAATGTATATGTCGGCTCAACAAACAAGGTCGTAAAATACGATGCCGCACTCAACCAGCTTTCAACAGTTACAACAGCAGGAGTTGTGTATGATGTTGCAATAGGAAAAAATGGTCAGGTGCTCGTTTGCGGAAATGGATATGCTTCTTCAGTAAGCATGAGTGCATGTCCGCAATCGAAAAAAATAAGTTGTGTTTCTTTAGGAACATCTCCCACCTCCGCCTTCACCATCAGCGACAACACGATTTGTCCAAGTAGCTGTATAAACTTTACAGATCAAAGCACGAATGCACCAACCAGCTGGAGCTGGACTTTTGCCGGCGGAAATCC
>JAHEZG010000277.1 GCA_023251195.1 Chitinophagaceae bacterium
AAACATTGAAGCAATTCAATCTTTAATGTTTGTGAATTTTGGAGATGAATACACAGCAAGCTACAACAAATTTCAAAGTGTTATTTTTTTGCTCCCTCAAGATGTTATTGATGCGACTACAGAATATTTTGACTAGATGTCCGAACTTTTTGAAGATGAGAATGATGCGGTATTAGGATTGAAATTATTAGTGAACCTTAACCAAAAAGTATTTGATGTTATCAGTACAATTCGAAATCATATTGCCATTGATGACTTGACACAGGAAACAAGAATGCTATTAAGCAAAAGACCGCAATTGAAATTTATTGATAAAGAGGAAATGGATGACTTGATGAAAAAATAAAACTGGAATAGTTTTCATCATATCAACCACAAAAATCAAACAAATCATAGTTCAGACAATTTGATACTGCAAAATTTTGCTTTTATAACCTACAACAGCGGATTAAAATAATCCAGACAATAAAACAGAAGGTGTTGAAATATTGAACTCTATGATTGCGGATATTACCTGTCATTAAAATTTCTTTACTGAGCTTTACAATTCAAAGTCATAACAAATGGAATACGAAAAAATAGAAATCACAGCAACAGATAGAACTGTCTGGTCAGCACCAATAAATATTATAAAGGCAAGCGAAATAAAAATTACACATAAGAGAGCTTTGCAGTTTTCGATTGAAGATGTAACAGGTAAAAAAATAATTTTGCCATTGGACGATTCTGCTGATGAAAGAACACAAACAATAAAAAAGGAAACTTTTATTAAAGAGAATGAATTGTTTGGATGGACAAATTTGTATTTGCAATCTGCAACTCCAATAACAATTTCATTGAGTTAAGCATAGCAATCTTGCTATTGATAGATTAATTCAAAAATGTTTCATGTAAAAAATAATTACAATGGAAAATGAGATTTTAGATTCTCACCTGATTATTCGAAAACCAAATCTGATTATTCGACTATTGAAATTCAATTTCAAAAATATTATTCATTTGCTGTTTTATTCAAAGCGTAGATTTTTTACCTGGGCTATTCTTATCGCATTTTATTTTTTGCTTAAACTTCTATTTTAGTATAAAACAAAAAGACAAGCTCACCTTTTCATTTATGATTCAATCACAAAATCAAACGAATCACAGTTTTGACAATTTGATTCAATTAAATTTGCAAAATGAAAATCATCAACCGCGATTTACTATACATCACCCCTAAGCAGTCATTGTTCGACTGGTATCTTCAATCATTTCCGGATGACCCGGTAATTAATGATGAAACTGATTTTCATGATAAAGCCAGTGTTTATCTCATTCCTGAATTTGATGACCAGCACAAAGCTCTAGAATGGCTTAAGAAAAACTGCGATGTATGGTTTGATATGTTGTTAGCAAACTGGTGTGCTGATGAATCGTTATTACCACATAAGAGAAATTGGAAAATGATGAATGAGTTTTTTCAAATAACTTATCAGTCGTTGGTGATTGATACTTTATCCAAATCAATAACACGAGAAGATTTGTAACTCAATAACGAAATTTGCCTTTGAATTTTCTTTTAATGTTTATGTAAGCCTAATTAAGCCATTATAATCAAATAAATTTCATTACCAAGAAACAACAACCCTTCCAATTCCACCGGATCCTCCAGGAGTCCCTTCACCTCCACCGCCTCCAGGTGCTCCGCCAGATTGCCCTGCATTCAGGTTGATATTATACAGCCTTTTCCCTCCAATACCTCCGTGTCCGGCACTTCCTCCAAAACCGAAACCGGCATTTGCATATTGTTCACCTGATCCGCCAGAAATATTAAATGTAGCTGTACTCGTTCCACCTTCCCCACCTATACAACAGCCGCTTCCACTGTTTCCACCTGTTGCGCTAATCAATGCACCAAAACTGCTTGTTCCGCTTGCGCCTCCAACTGTTACATTATAAATTGTCCCTGGTATTACATTAAAAATATCTTTTCCATATCCGCCACCACCACCTCCTCCTCCTCCACCACTACCTCCATCACCGCCACCTCCCCAAACTTCAACAATAATTTTAGTGACTCCGGCCGGAATCGTAAATGATGAAGTTCCAACTGTAGAAAATACCTGCATTCCAATTCCGCTTGCTGAACCCGGAGTGCTGACTGTGAAATTTGGATAACTTCCTGTTACAGTTGTTCCGCCTGCTCCTGTAACAGAAACAATTTGGTTGGGTGCTGTATTAGAAACAACATTTCCAGCAATTGAAATTCCGGTTCCAGCAGTGTATGGAGGAGTTGTAATAGTAAAGTTTGGGTAAGCTCCGCTAATTGATGTTTGTCCAATTCCTGTTAATGAAACAGTTTGGTCTGGTGATGTATTGTTAATTACATTACCTGTAATCCCAATTCCTGTTCCTGCTGTGTATGGAGTTCCTCCTGATGCTGCATATAATGCATAAGGAACACTTAATAATTGTGAAGTACCCATATCAGTATATGTTGATCCACCTGTTGGGTCTAATTCAACCTGCAAAAATTTTGGTCCGTTAGCCCAATCAATTGCAGCAAAGTTTCCAACAAAAGGAATTCCGCTCCCGATTTGTAAAGTGAATAAACCAAATTGATTTGTCGTATCAATATGTGTTTCTAAATATTCAATTGTTCCTGTAGCTGTTCCTGTATGAACTGAAATTTTTATTCCAACAGGTTGTGAAATCAATTCTGTTCCTGTGGCATTTCTTGCTATAGCCTGATAAGAAATTGCCTGTGGAGATTGAGCAAAAATTATTGTTGAAAAAAAACAAGTTATGATTAAAAGAAAAAAATGTTTCATGGTGATGTTTGATTTTTAAAGTGATGTCTTTATGATTGTAAATTTTTTTTTGATTTCGCACTTTGTAGTTTCAATTGATAGAAAATAGCAAGCGGCTGGTAGAAAGGTGAGTTGAAATGTTTTTACAAATTCATTTCCATTATGAGATTGTTCACTCGTAAGATTTAATTTTCTACCCAGTAAATCAAAAAGTGCGATACTTAAATCATCTCCATTGTCAGAATGAAACTGAACAGTTAGAAAATCAGCTGTTGGATTCGGAAAATATTTTATAATAAAACCATCTTCATACAATTCTGTAATTCCGGTTCCAATTCTATCCGGTTGTTGGAAACCCTGAGTAAGAATATTATTTCCCGCACTGAATGTTTCAGTCATCGGTTCACCTCCGGTTGCTGATAAAGTAAACCCACTGTTGTTAGAAAATTTTCCAAAGCAGGAAACAACACTAGGCGAAAGCGATTGTGCAATCGAAAATTTTGTTATTATTAAAATGGCGAGAAATGTTAATGTTTTCATTTTTGACTTTTGAAAAATTTACTGTTTCAAAAATTTTTCTACTTCTCCTGTTCTTAAATTTCTGATCAGAAATATCCCGCTGCTTCCATCTGGAAGTGTGATATAAAATCCATTTTCAGTTTTTGTGAATGATGCATTTATTATTCTTCCAACTATATCGCTGATGATTAAATCATTTTCATTTTCTGTTCCACTAACAAAACAATTGCTGCAAGGATTGGGCGAAACATAAAATGTTGTTGACCCAATTTTTGTATCTTCTAATCGCAACGGTGTTGTAATAGTTGCAATAGAAGTCCAACCTGAATTTAAAGAACCATCAGAATTGCAATCGCTGCGCAAATGGTATTCATAAATTGTATTTGCTGTTAAACCTGTTATTGTTTTTGTGGCTATGGGTGCTATTACAGTTTTTGTTGTCCATACTGTTGTACCCTGAACACGATATTGTAATCTGTATTTTAAAGCACATGCATTGCCTACCCAACTAACCGTTGCGGCTGTTTGCGAAACATTACTTACGGCAATATTTGTTGGCTTTGTACAATCACATATTGTTGTGAATGTTTGAATTGGTGAATAAGCCGAAGCTAATGTACCAGTAGTATTGCAATCTGTTCTTACCTGAAATTCATATGTGGTTAATGGTAGCAGTAATGTTAAAGTTTTTGAAACAACAGGAGCGGTAACAATTTTTGTTGTCCATGTAGTTGTGCCTTGCACTCGATAGCGAACACGATATTTTGCAGCACAACTATTTCCTGTCCAACTAACAATTGCTTTTGTTCCCGTGATGCTTGATACTGTAATGTTGGTTGGTGTTTCACAATTGCCACATCCAGTATAAAGTGTTGCAATTTCTGTTTGTGTTAATGCTCGGTTCCAAATACCAATGTCATCTATTTCTCCTGTAAAAGGAAATCCATTTATAGCATTGCCTACCATATTAGAACACGCTGATGTTGTATAGCTTATTGTTCCGGACAGAACTACTTGTTGAACTAAAACACCATCAACATAAATTGACTGATAATTTGAAGCATTGTCAAACACTCCAACTATGTGATGGAATTCAGTAGTATTAAGTGTTGCAGATGAAGCTTGAACTAAATTGGTTGTGTTACCATCTGATACATCTCTTCTAAAGCCAAGCAATCCACCACCTGCTCCAATTGAATAAGGTTCGTGTGCCGGAAGATTAGAGCCTCGCCAAAATATATATCCTGTAAAATTATCAGACTTCACCCAAGCAGAAATTGTTATGCTTGTATTTATATCTAATGAGCTGCTTGGATTAATTAAAATGTTGTCATTAATGCCATTAAAAAAATAAGCAGCATTTGGATTCCCATTTCTATCAGAAGTTAATGTTGCACCATTCACGGTTCCATTATTTCCATTCCCACTTTCATCATTTGCATTTCCGGTGAACGACCACCAACCTTGAAGTCCGCTTGATGGAACATAGGATGGTATTTGTGCAATAGCATTAATACTTAACACTAAGCTTGCGAGTAAAAAGATTTTTTTCATGCGTATTTATTTTTTGGTTTTGAATAATTATTTCACAACTAAATATTATTGCGATATATACCAACCAAAAAAAATCTGCGCGGGTACTAAGAACTACCTGACCTGAGGTCCCGCGAAGAACCCACACCCAAATAGACTCAGCCCGCGCATTTGCACGAGCGAAGAGCTATTCTTGGGTATTTGAAAATTTCGCGGGTTTCAGGTCAAGATTTTGCTATCGCAATTTCATTAAGTATTTATTTTCTATTCTACATTTTTCAATTATTGTTTTAACAAACCTAACTAAATATTTTAATCAATTTACAATTTGGATTATTTTCAATACT
>JAHEZG010000278.1 GCA_023251195.1 Chitinophagaceae bacterium
AAAAATTTCGCAATCAAAAAAATCGAACCGCAGTCAGTTTTTTACCGACCGGAATTATATTATTCCATCACTCTCCTATGAACCGCAATTAATATTTCAACCAAGCAGACGCTGGAGAATTTCAACTACCTATTTCTATTCACAAGGAAAAAATATTTATAACGATGCAAACAATAAAGCCACGCAAAACAAATCATCGTTAGAAGGAAAGTATAGTTTGGTTTCGAAAAGCAACCTGACAGCTAAAGTTACTTATGCAAACATTACATACAATGGAAATACAGAAAGCCCTGAGGGATATGCTTTGTTGCAAGGATTGCAATCGGGAAGCAATTGGTTGTGGAACATAACACTCGATAAAAAACTAAGCGACAAGTTAAACTTGTCGCTTAGTTATGATGGCCGTAAAACCGGAACATCAAAAATAATTAATGTTGGCAGAGTGCAGTTGCAGGCTCTATTTTAAAGTGAAATCTTTTTTACCAACAGAATATCCATCCTGAAATAGTTCTATTGAATATTTTCCTTTTTCAAAAGTTGAACCGTTTGCTCCCCAGTAGATACAAATGTTTTGCGGTTTTTGGTTGTAAGTAATTGTTTGCTTGGTGGTATAAATTGTTTCTTCATGCGTATCTCCCATTTCAAACTTTCCACTACCCATTGATTGCACATTTATTACCGACCCGTTTGGTGCTGTTAATTTCAGCAAGAATGTTTTACTACCCTGATCTGCATTTTTATTTTCATCCACATCAAAACATACTTTTAGTCGCTCGGCTTTTTTTGCATTATCAGTAACAACTTCTTTACCCTTTCCTTTTCCACGAACACCTGAGCCGACAATATTCATGGCTTTTAACAATCCTGCCTTCACGCTCAGCACCGTGTTTTCCGATTTCAATTTTGTATTGACAACCACTTGCTGGTCAAGGTTTCTACCCAACGAATCTTTTTGTATGATGAGAATATTTTTTTCAGCTTCCAGTTGTGTTATCTGCCCCTTTAAGTCGGTTATTAATTTCTGCAGGTCATTCAGTTTAGCAAGGTATTCCGAATCTTTCAATTTGCCTGCTTTCTTCGATGCATCCAATGCAGCCTTCATTGATTTTATTTCATTCTCTTTAATATTGAGCAAACTATCAAGCGATGCATTTTGGCCGCGCAATCCCTCAATGTCATTTATAGCGCTGTTGTATTTCAAATCAAGGTCAGCAATTTTTACACTGTCCATATTTGATTGTTGAACCATAATTTCAACGACATCCTGCTTTTGATTCAATTTCCAGTAGAGGTATATATTTCCTGCAACCAGCAAAACGATTATGATAATCAGTAATTTGGTTCGGTTGTCAGATTTTTTCTCTTGATTCTGGTTGTCTATTTGATCGCTCATTTATTTATTGTTTTAGTAATGTCGGCAAATGTAGGTTTTATCAATATCATTCAAAACGGAATTGAACACCAAGAGTTGTGGATTTTCCAATGTACTTTCCAATTATGCCCATTTGTAAAATATAAATTTTGCCATTGGTAATCACTTTCCGGTTCACTTACCGATTCTATTTTTCATATGGTGTAACTTTTTTTTCGTTTGTGCGCTTCACACCTGTTCTCCCTCCATTTTTAAAATTTAAAACCAATTTACAATGAAAATTTTTTTCATCGCCCTTGTGGCTTCCATTGGAATTTTCGGGAAAACAAACACCACCCGATTGCCGTTTTCTGACAGTTATAATTTTACAAGCACGCAAATGAACTTTGAATTATCAATTCCGCCGGAATTGAAATCAAAACTCTTAATTGATGAAACAGAATCTGCAGTTGTTTTCAGATATGAAAATCCTGGGACCGATCATGCTGTTTTTCTTTTTTCTATCACCCGAGTGAGCGAATCTGCCTTTATGCAGGTGAAAGACAACTTGACCAGTGCAAATGTATTGTCAAACAAAAATGGTCTCATAACTTATAGTGAAACAACCGATGAAAAATCATTGCCTGAAAAAAACAAAACAGAATTCAAACAAATTTTAAGCAGGATAAATGAGGTGCTAAAAACATTCAAAGAAATTTAGTGTCATAAAATTTTGGAGTTTAATTTTTTTGCTGAAAGCCGTCGGGTTTATTTACCGATGGCTTTTCGGTTTTATCCCATTGTGCTTATAAATTAATTTTACAAAAAACTATAGCTGAAAACTATTTTCGCCGCGAATTAAATTTGAAATGAAGGTTTTTAAATTCGGTGGTGCAAGCATAAAAGATGCGGAGGGTTTCAGAAATGTGAAACGGATTCTGGATTTCTATACTAAGGATGAATTAATAATTATTGTATCTGCTCTCGGAAAAACCACCAATGCACTCGAACAAATTGCTACTGCTTACATCAATAAAACAGGCGAAGCAATTGGTTTGCTGAATAAACTTCGTGCGCATCATTTTGAAATTCTTTCTTCTCTGCTACCAGAAAATCATCCGGCTTTTGATGAACTGAACAATTCGTTTGTAGAGATTGATTGGATACTGGAAGATGAACCTTCAGACAGTTACGATTACATCTACGACCAGATTGTTTCTATTGGTGAAATGGCGAGTACTAAAATGCTATCAGCTTTCTTAAATGAAAATGGTATGAAAGTGCAGTGGAAGGATGCGCGCGATTTTATAAAAACCGATAACAATTACCGTGAAGGAAAAATTGACTGGGATAAAACAGAAAGAAATTGTCAAGATAAAATTCCTGCAATTTTAAAACAAGGATGGATGCTCACGCAGGGTTTCATTGGAGGAACCACAGAAAATTTAACCACCACTCTTGGGCGCGAAGGTTCTGATTACTCGGCTGCTGTGATTGCATATTGCATGAATGCGGAAAGTGTTACCATATGGAAGGATGTGCCCGGCGTGTTAAATGCCGACCCACGATATTTTACTGACCCGAAAAAAATTAATGAACTTTCTTACAAGGAAGCAATTGAAATGACTTTTTATGGCGCCACAGTTATTCATCCGAAAACCATGAAGCCACTGCAGAATAAAAATATTCCGTTGCATGTAAAATCATTTTTATACCCTGAACTGGACGGAAGTGTTATCAGAGAAAATGTGGTGAATGAAAATGTAATTCCTGTTTTGGTTTTAAAACCGGAGCAAATTCTCATCTCAGTTTCGCCGAAAGACTTTTCGTTTATGGATGAAGAAAACCTCGAAAACATTTTTAACCTCATGGTGAAGCACCGCGTGCATTTTAACATGATGCAGAATGCCGCCATCAGTGTTTCATTTTGTGCCGATCATATTCCGCAGCGCATCCATCCTTTTCTTGAAGCACTTTCTTCTCAGTATAAAATATTAACAAACGATGGGTTGCAACTGCTTACCATACGCCATTACAACGATGAGGTAATACAACAACTAACTGCCAACAGAAAAATATTATTGGAGCAGAAGACGAGGCAGACTATTCAGATGGTAGTGAATAGTTAATGGTAATCGTGAATTGCCAATTCAAAATAATTACATAGCAAAATCGTGACCCATTTTATCGCGCTTGGTTTTGAGGTAGCGCTCGTTGTGCGGATTGATGTGCATGCGGATGGGCACATTTTCTACTATCTCTAATCCATATCCTTTGAGGCCGGCGCGTTTCTTCGGGTTGTTGGTCATGAGCTTTATTTTTTGCACGCCGAGGTCGCGCAATATCTGCGCACCGATTCCGTAATCTCTTGCGTCCATATCAAAACCCAATTCAAGATTGGCTTCCACGGTGTCCATACCATCTTCCTGCAGTTTGTAGGCTTTCAGTTTATTGAGCAAACCAATTCCGCGGCCTTCCTGATTCATGTACAGCACAACACCGCTTCCTTCTTCTTCCACCATTTGCATGGCATCGTGTAACTGACCACCGCAGTCGCAACGGCTGCTGCCAAACACATCGCCAGTTAAGCAACAGGAATGCACACGCACCAAAACAGGTTCGTTCTTTTTCCACTCACCTTTTACCAATGCGAGGTGCACCTGCGATGAATCGGTTTGTGAGTAAGCATGCAGTTTAAAATTTCCCCATTCAGCTGGCATGTTTACTTCCACTTCACGACGAATCATGCTATCGTATTTCAACCGATACTCAATTAAATCTTTTATGGTGATGAGTTTCAGGTCGTGCTCCTTGGCCACTTCTAATAATTGAGGAAGACGAGCCATGGTACCATCGTCGTTCATGATTTCAACGAGCACCGCTGCTTCCTCAAAACCTGCGAGTCGTGCAAGGTCAATGCAAGCTTCAGTGTGACCTGCTCTGCGCAACACGCCGCCGTTGCGTGCTTTCAGTGGGAAAATATGTCCGGGTCTTCCGAGTTCCTCTGGTTTTGTACTTGAATTGATGAATGATAAAACTGTTTTACTTCTATCGTGCGCACTGATTCCTGTTGTGCAACCATGACCGAGTAAATCAACCGAAACAGTAAATGGTGTTTGATGCAATGCTGTGTTATCGCTCACCATCATTTTTAAATTCAATTCAGCACATCGCGCTTCAGTGAGTGGTGCGCAAATTAATCCACGACCGAACTTCGACATGAAATTTATTATTTCAGGTGTTGCATTTCTTGCGGCGGTTACAAAGTCGCCTTCATTTTCGCGGTCTTCATCATCCACTACAATTACTAATTTTCCATTGCGGATATCGTCG
Organism: Chitinophagaceae bacterium; assembly: GCA_023251195.1. Lineage (GTDB taxonomy): Bacteria > Bacteroidota > Bacteroidia > Chitinophagales > UBA10324 > UBA10324. Next base: position 4,685 of record JAHEZG010000278.1, read on the forward strand.
AGTGCTTCTTCAATTTTATTGAACATCATTTTTATTTTTCTATTGTTCAGACCGACGCGGTTTATTAAACCGCATCGATCTATTTTAATTTATCTTTTTGTCGGAGTCCATGCTCCTGATTTTATTCCTTTTATGAATCTGAACCATCCCACTAACAACGCAAAATTCATGGTGTAAAAATAAGAGATGGTTTTCCAAAGTGGGTTTTCCCATGGAATGGCTGCTAAAAGTTGTTGAATAAAAGGTGAAATAAAAAGCACTAGTTGAATCATAAACAAATAATCATACAAACCGGATTGATCGGTAATGGCTAATGGAATACTTAAAATAAATGCAAGCAGAATAAAAAATGGTCCGAGCCATCTTAAAACTTTATGCGAGAAAAAACAAAATGAAGTTGCATTAAACCGCAACAATAATTTTTCGAATTGAATGAGGTTCTGAAAATTGCCAGCTGATATCCGGGCCTTGCGTTTGTATTCCTGTTTCCAGTC
>JAHEZG010000026.1:0-4174 GCA_023251195.1 Chitinophagaceae bacterium
GTGCATGCTTTAAAACCTTTTGTAGAAACTGGTCATGGATATAAGTATGGTTCACCTCAAATGGACACAACTTTAACTATGAGTGCCTCTTTTTTTTATTCACTTCTTAAAAACAAATCAGGCGAACTCGCTTGTACTGATGATTTACATTTTAATTTATATCCGGTACCTGTCACCGATTATCTGCACATAAAAAATGAGAACGATTTTTTTATTCACGAAATAGAATTTGATATTTATGATGCAAGCGGAAATAAAATTATTAATGGCTTACTAAAAAACATTGACCCCGAATCGGTGAGTGAAATAAATTTGAATAAACTGGCCCGCGGATTTTATTTTTTACGCTTGCATTTTGTTTATCACGAAATTTCTTTAAAATTTTTAAAACAATAATTCATGCGTATCGGATTTGATGCAAAACGGGCATTCAGCAATTTTTCCGGTTTGGGAAATTACAGCCGCATTGCAATTGAATCGCTGGCGCAATATTATCCGGAAGAATTGTTTTTTTTATTTGCACCCGACCTTCTGATTTCGAATTTTGAATCCATTCAATTCAGAAAAAATATTGAGTTAATTTCTTCAAATACATTTTCAAAATCATTTTGGCGCAGCTACAGTCAGGTAAATGACTGGAATAAAAATAAACTTAATCTGTTTCACGGATTGAGCAATGAATTGCCTTTTGGTTTAAACCGAACAGAAACAAAAAAAGTGGTTACCATTCATGATGTGATTTTTAAAAAACATCCTGATTTTTATTCGTTCGCAAACCGTTCCGTTTATGATTTCAAAACAAAATATGCCTGTAAAAATGCCGACCGGATTATTTGTGTTAGCGAGCAAACAAAAAATGATGTTATTAAATACTACAAGGTTCCGGAAAAAAAATTAGCAGTTATCTATACTGCGCTGCCGGCACACATCACGCGAATGATTTCTTCTGATAAAATTTCAGAAGTAAAAAACAAATACCAGCTTCCTGAAAAATATATTTTACATGTTGGCACAATTGAGAAAAGAAAAAACCTATTAACAGTTGTTAAAGCCATGAATCATTTAAAATCAAGTGGTATGGCATTAGTAGTTGTTGGAAAACCAACTGAATATTTAAATGAAATAATAAAATATACAGCTAGCCAAACAAACCCGACAACCATTTTATTTATTCATTATGCAAGCAACGAAAATTTGAATGTTATTTATTCGCAGGCACATGCTTTTATTTATACTTCGATAAATGAAGGATTTGGAATTCCGTTGATTGAAGCCGGGGCTCATGGAGTACCGGCCATCACATCAAGAAACTCATGTATGCAGGAAGCATCGGGCAATGGTGCATTGTATGTAAATCCAACAAACATTGACGAAACTGCCGAAGCCATTTCATCACTTTTCAACAATGAAAAGTTGCGTAAAGAATTATCTGCAATGGCGCTTGCGCATTCTTCAAAATTTAATTCAAAAAATCTGGCAACTGAATTAATGAATTTGTATAAAAGCGTGTAATAAAATTTTTCTGATTTATTTCTTTATCGCATGCCACATATTCATTCAAATGTTTAACGAAATAATTATGAACCGGCCAACTAAAATCTCGGACAGAAAACAATTTTCTTATTAAAGTGCGGTATACATCCGATATAAATTATTGAAAGTTCGGGGCCGCCTTTTGATTCGCTTGGTTGTGCAAGTTTTGAAATTGTTAAATCATAGTTAAATGCAAAACTGAATTGATCAACATCAAATCTTGTAACTATCACCCAGGCATCTTTCCACCTGAGCCAGGGGCCAAGATAAATTCCGTACTTGCTGTTCTGCATTTTGTCAAGGTTCACGCGCACAAAACCACCCATTACCAATTCTTCACTCGGACCTTGTAATGAATATTGAAGTTTCGGATAAAATTCAAATCGTGAACTTGCGTGCAAATTGGCGCCAACATTAAAAACCAATTTCCTGAAAACTCTTGAACTGTCTTCTTTGAAAAAAGATTTCTTTGGTTTATTAATGTGATAAATCGCCAGCCCCATAGTGAAACTGTTTTGGAAAGACGGTGGAATATAATTGTATGCGGCACCCGCAGAAAAATCGAAATATGATAATGAACTTAAAGCTGTATTTTCAGTAGTAGGAACCTGAACAAGAGTTCCTCCATACATATCACTGAATAATAGATTTGTGTAATCAATATTCGAAGATGTCATTCCAAGCATTACACCACCACCTAAATAATGGTGGCTGTACCGGTCCATTGTGCGATGTACACTACCAACAAAACCAAATTGCGTAGTGGTGAATTTTGAATCACCCGCCTTATCCACTGAAGCATCGAGTCCTAAGCCAATAATGTTTTTATTCTTCCCCTTTATTCGTCTGATGTCACCCGATGCATGAAAAGTTGTGAACGGTTTTGTTACACTTCGCCATTGGTTTCGGTAATTAGCAACCAAACGATAATCGCAATTAAAAAATCCGGCATTAGCAGGATTCTGTAATAATGGCGTGGTATAAAATTGAGAGAAATGAATATCCTGCGACTTTACTTTTGAATCAATCAAAACCAAAATCAAAACAAAAAATAAAAACCTGCACCTGCTCATCATCTTATCAAAGTTATATTCCCTTGTTTACGAATCAACTCTCCGGTACTGCAAACTGCTTCTAAAAAATAATCAAAAACTTCAGGCTCGCTTTTCTTACCGTTTATTCTTCCATCCCACTTTGCATTAAAGTCATTGGTTTCGAAAATCAATTGCCCCCATCGGTTATAAATTCTTAAAAAGTGCAACTCACTTATTCCAACTCCATCAAGGTGAAACTCGTCGTTTTTGCCATCATTATTTGGTGTAAACGCATTTGGAACAAAAAGCACATTGTCATTACAAAACACATTGACCATGGTAGTGTCTTCATCTTTACATCCATTTAAATCAGTAAGTGTAACTATGTACATTGTAGAAATCAATGGATCTGCAATCGGGTTTTCGCAACCATAACAAGTTAAAGTTGAATCAGGTAACCACTGATAATTTCCTGTTCCGGGGGTTGTGGAATTATAACCTGAAAGCTGAGTAGTTGTACCGACTAAAATTGTTGCATCAGGTCCGGCAATAACAGTAGGAAGGGGGTAAATGCAAACAACAACATTTCCTGTATCAGCATAACAACCCAACGAATCTGAAACATAAATTGTGTAGGTGGTTGTTATCAGTGGATTTGCATCTACGCATGCTGAATATATAGAATCTAAACCGTTAATTGGTTTCCAGCGATAGGTGCTTTGTGTGGATGATACAGCACAAAGCTTTGCAGACTCACCATAACAAAAACAAGTGTCATTTGGATATTGAACTGTAAATGGAAACAATACAAAAACTGTAATTGTGTCAAATCCCTGACAGCCATAAATATCGGTTCCTGTAATTGTATAAGTGGTTGTGTCGAAATTTAATCCTCCGCAAATTGGATTTGAAACAGAATTATTTAACAAACCAAATGATGGTGACCAAGAATAAAAAACAGCACCGGTAACACTTAATTGAGTATAAGTGTCGGAACAAATTTTCTTATCAGGCCCTGCATCAAGTATCGGCAACGGATGAACAGTTATGACCAATACATCACTATTGGTGCACCCGTTTGCATCAGTAACAGTTAATGTGTAAGTGGTAGTAACAGTAGGGCTTGCGATCGGATTTAAAATAGTACTGTCAGAAAGTGATGCAGAAGGTTGCCACAAGAATACAGAAGCAGTTGTTGTTCCGTTTAGTTGAGTTGATAAGCCAAAACAAAATTCAGCAGAATCACCGGCATCAACAGGTGGAAATGGCAAAACAGTAATTGTAACTGAAGTATCATCACCACAAGTACCAACATAGGCAGTAACTGTATAAATTAAAATTGCATTCGATGTATCAGCAGTTACAACAATTGATGCAGTAGTTTCACCTGTGTTCCAATGATAAGTAGTACCACCACTTGCTGTTAAAGTAATTGAACTACCGGGGCATACGGAATCACCCGGAGAAATAGATGCTGTTGGAGGTGGAGTAATGGTAACAACAGCACTATCAGAATCAGTACATCCATTTGCATCAGTTACTGTCAGATAATAAGTTGTATTAATTACAGCCGAAACAGAAATTGATGAGGTGGTTTCACCTGTACT
>JAHEZG010000026.1:4184-19755 GCA_023251195.1 Chitinophagaceae bacterium
TAAAACAGTAATTGAATCAGTGCAATTAATTGCATCAGCACCGGCATCAGCCACCGGAGGTGGTGTAATTTCAACACTTGTTGCAGAAGTATCGTTGCAACCATTGCAACCATAAACTATAAGCGATACATTATAAATCCCCGGAGCAGGATAGGTATAACAGGTGTCAAAACTTCCACTCACATCAAGTGTTGTTGATGGATCGCCGAAATCCCAAAGAACCGAACAAACTGAACTGGAACCTGAAGTATCAGCTGTAAATTGAGTACAAGTGCCAAGACACATACTGCTTGCAGGTACAACCGGTACTGCAGTTGGAGCTTCAGTTACATGTATTGTATCTAAAAATGTATTCGTACAACCACCTACTGAAGTAATGGTAAGCGATACCACAAAATCACCGAAAGTATTATAAGTATGCGGTGGCGGGTTTGCACCATTAAATGGTGTTGATGTATCACCGAAATCCCACAAATAGTTTACAATATTATTTATGGGTGCACCTGAAACATTTATACCACCAAACGACCATGAATTATCCGTAAAGGTTACAGTTCCGTTGGAGCACAAATCATTGGTGCTTGATGTGAATTTTGCAATTGGTTGTACTAAAATTAAGGTATCAACAATTCGGGTGTAAGTACAAGTCAATGAACTATCTGTTAAAACAACGGAAGGGAAAAACATTCCGGTATCAGGCATGGCATATAAATGACAAATCGAAGAAGTACCTGCAACTAATGGTGACCCGTCATCAAAGTCCCATAAAAAACTAACTGAATTGGTTGGAGCCAGATCAAAACAAATTAACTGCGGTAGACAGGATGTATCCGGTGTGGCAACCGGATTTGAAAACGGACCACCTAAATTTATATAACTGATTTTTGTAACAGTTGTAGAACAACCAAGGCATGTATCTATTGCAAACAGTGATACAGTAAAAGCACCTGAAAAACCATAAATGTGAAACGGATTTTCAATTTGTGAATGCGCACCATCGCCAAAACTCCAGTAAAATTTTCCACACGAATCCGGAATTGTTGGCGAAACCGTAAAATCGACAGCAAGGAACGGGCATGATTTTAAAGTATCCGAGGCATAAAAATCAACATCCACCTGACCAACAAAAATGTAATTAAATTTTGTTAAAGAATCTTTACATCCATTGGCATCTGTAATAACCAATTTAACAGTATAAAATCCGGAATTTAAATAGGTGTGACAAGGTGCAGATTGAATTGAAGTTGTGCCATCGCCAAAATACCACACCGAAGTATAATTTATTCCGCTTGAATTATTGAAGAAGCATTCAGTAGTTCCTAAGCAAATTGCAGTATCAGCAACACTGAATTGTGCATCGGGGCCAAGTGTATTTACATAGGCAGTATAAGTTGTTACACTTTTGCATCCATGGTTATCAGTTACTGTATCCGAAACTGAAAAACTTCCGCTTGTTAAATAAGTATGCGTAACAACTGTTCCAATTGGTGAAGAACCTGAAACAGAACCATCGCCAAAATTATATACATGCGATACAGGTGATGAAATGCAATTACTCTGAGTGGTGTCGGTAAAATTAACGGTAAGTGGTGCACAGCCAGATAAATTATCACCATAAAATTGAGGGCTTACACCGTATACTTTTACATTCCATTCCAGCGTATCTTCACAACCGCTGCTGGCTATAACCCTAAGCCGTACAAAATATTTTCCGGGGCCGGGCCAGGTAATTGCTCCTGCATTTGTAAAAGTATTCCAACTGTTACCTGTACTATTCATACTCGGAATCAATGCACCATTAGCACACGAATTATAGACTCGCCAGACATATTGCTGCGCGCCAATTGATGTATTGGTTACTGGAGATGTTTGCGGAAAACAGACGACCGTATCCACAGTTGCAATGCCTTGCAGATTTCGAAGAAACACCTGTACACCCGTGGAATCACAACAGCCGGAGGCAAAATTGCAAATTTTTAAAACGGCCACTTGAGTGGAGTTTGGATTGGGCATTGGATATTCAACTGTAACCAGCGGACTGTTTGAAGTACTTGGTATTCCATTTGGGAAACTCCAGATAATAGAGTCAGCTCCAACAGCTGTGGTAGCATCGTAATTCACAAAATTCGGGCTATCGCAATTTACTGTAAATAACAAGTGTGGAATCGGAGGATAAATACATACATACTCAGTTATCAATAAAGTATCATAGCATCCACAGTTTTTTGATATTAACATCACATCAAAACAACCTGTATCCTGATAAGGATGTTCAGGCTCAGCCAAAGTAGATTGACATCCGCCTCCATCACCAAAATTCCAGCACCATGAATGGCAGCTTAACCAACCATCGCCTCCAGGAACCCCAAGAGAATCCGGAGTGCAATTAAAAAAGTTTACAGGAACCGTGTTAAGCGGTGTGGCTGTAAAGCAAGGAGCCGAATGTTCGCCCACACAAATTGGAGTTCCCGGGAAAGAATTGGTAATTGAATCCTTGCATCCCAAAGCATTAACAATTTTCAGCGTTACATTGTAACAACCTGCAACCGGAAAATTTAATGTTGGAGTTGGTCCGAGATTTTGAGTGGCAATACAAGGAGGTAAACCTACCGGTTGAACACACCATAAATATTGAGTGGGTGAACCAGTACTGCAACCTGCATTATAAGTTAAAGTGAGTGGTGCACAAAATTCGCCTTCATCGGGTAAATCAGTTACGGTATAACACGCAACCGGGCAATCAATTTTTACAGTATCACCTAAATAAATAGTTGAGTCGCATCCACCTGCTCCGGTAACTGTTAATGTTATTCCAAAATGCCCGCAAGAATTATAGGTAATGTTTCCGGGATTTTGTTGTGTAGAAGTAGCTGGTGTTCCACCCGGAAATTGCCATAAATAGGTCCACGGACCTCCAATTCCGCAATATTGAACATTCACAGTTTGCGGATACGAGCACGATGGTGGGTTGCTTGATAAATTTATGCAGGCAACAGGTTTAGCAAAAACATGAACAGTAGTAACTGCACTTACAGCACAACCATTTACAACCGAATTTAATGTTATGGTGTAAGTGCCAGGGCAACTGAAACAATAATTTACTGAAGCAGCGGTTTGCACGCCTGCCGGTAAAACACATACAGTAGGTGCAATTGTCCATGAATAAGAAGATGAAGGTCCGGTTCCTACAGTTACACATTCACCTACACAAACAGTATCATCACTTAAAATAATGGAGGTGGAATTGTTTCCAACATTAATATCATTTGGAATAGTAATGGTGCTTGCACAACCAAAATTATCTGTAACAGTACACGAAACATCCCACTGCCCTGATGGAAAACTTATACCTGTTGGACATTGAATGCTTGAAGTTGCAGGTGTTCCTCCCTGAAAAGTCCAGGAATAAGAATATGGTGGACTACCACCGGTAATGGCTGAGTCGCAAAAATTTACCAGTAATGTTTGCTGGCAAGTTGTAGTACTTGTTGAAGTGATAACAAAAGTTGGTGGCGGAGTAAAGCAAATTGCATTATTGTGTTGAATAAAATTAGTACAACCGTGATTATTTGTAACCAATAAACCCACATTAAAGCAGCCTGAATCTTCCGGATAGGTATAGTTCGGATTAACACTAGTAATACCTGGCGCGCCATTACCCAAATCCCATTGAAAAGATAAACTTGTTCCACCTGGTCCGGGTGTAGAACAATTAGTAAACTGAACCGGTGCACCCGCACATGCAGTGGTTGCAAAATTAGTAAAACAAGCTGTAGGATTACACCAGATAGGTACTGTTTCAGTGTGAGTGCATGCACCTCCATTAATGATAAGTGTTACTTGTTGGTTGGCATTGCATACCGGAAAATTAATGATGCCCGGATTTTGCTGAGTGGAAAATTGAGGAACAGCTCCGGCACCAAAATCCCAATCCCAAGTGGTGGCACCTGTAGAAGCATCAGAAAAAATTAAGGTAATTCCTTGGCAATGCGGAGCACCAACCGGAAACTCAGAATAAGTAAAATCACAGGGCTGCGCAATTAATTTGCTGAAAGAGAAAAGAAGAATAAATAATGTAAGTTGTAGATTTTTTCTCATCCGCTTTTATTTGAATACTAAAATTACTTCTTTCAAATTTATAAAAAAATTTGCCTCCTTCATTTTTCCACAAATCGTTTTCTTGTATTACGCAATCAGTTATTGGCGCAAGTTAGTTTATAAAGTTTATACAACGAACAAACAGATTTTTAGTTAACAGTTATTTTTGTTCAAACTTTTATACATCGTGTCGTTTGGAATTTGTTCGCTTTCATTGGTTCCGGTTAGATTGGAACCATCAGATAAATCAGAAATGGTTTCGCAATTATTATTCGGAGAAGGATTTGAAATATTAGATAGCCAACCCAAGTGGGTGAAAGTGCAACTGCATTGGGATAATTATGTGGGTTGGATAGATGCAAGTACCATTCATGCTGCTTCGTTTTCAGATATTGATGAAGAAGAAAAAAATTTTTTTTATTGTAATGATGTTTCTGCAATTGTTAATTCTTCATTGGGAAAACAAGTGATAACATTGGGTTCCACATTGCCTCAACTCAAAAAAAATAAAATGAAACTGGGCGACACAGATTTTTCTTTCGAAGGAAATTCGTTGAACTCATCAGCCATTGAACATACTGAAACTGCCATTGAAGAATTGGCAAAAAAATACCTGAACGCTCCTTATTTATGGGGAGGCAGAAGTGTGTTTGGGATTGATTGCAGCGGCTATACACAAATGGTTTTAAAAATGCTCGGTACTAAAATCCGCCGCGATGCCTATCAGCAAGCCGATCAGGGAATGCTTGTAAATTTTGTGGATGAAGCCCGAACAGGAGATTTAGCATTCTTTAATAATGAAGATGGAAAAATTGTTCATGTTGGAATGGTGCTCAGTAAAAACAGAATCATACATGCAAGTGGCCGTGTACGAATTGATGTGCTTGATCATTATGGAATTTACAACCAGCAAAAAAAATCTTACTCGCACCAACTTCGATTTATAAAGAGAATTTTGTGAAAAAAATACTAAGCGCAGTTCAAATCCGCGACGCCGATCAGTTTACGATTGAGCACGAACCGATCAGCAGTTATGATTTAATGGAGCGGGCTGCAAATGCGTTTACCAAAAATTACTGTAAAAAATTTTCCTCCTCACGGTCAGTAAAAATTTTTTGCGGCCCCGGAAATAATGGAGGCGATGGTTTAGCCATTGCTCGTTTACTGCATAAAAAAAAATACGGGGTTCAGGTTTATGTTTTGCAAAATGATTTTTTGTTCAGCGAAGATTTCATTTTGAATGAACAGCGGTTAAAAAATAAAAAACACATTCCTCTTCATTACATTTCTGATAGCAACTTCCCTCCTATTCAGGAAACGGATATTGTAATTGACGCTTTGTATGGAAGTGGTTTATCAAGGCCACTCACCGGTTTGGCTGAAGCATTGGTTAAATACATTAATGAACACAAATCGTTAACAGTATCTGTAGATATTCCATCGGGCATGCTCGTCGATTCAGCAACAACTGGAGTTGCTATTCAGGCTGATTACACATTTACATTCGGGTTAGCAAAACTTGGATTTTTATTTGCCGAGAATTATGAATATGTGGGTGAATGGAAAGTATTGGATATCGGTTTAGATAAATTTTTTATTTCTGAAATTTCCACCTCACAATTTATTCTTCAGGAAAAAGATGTACGAAAAATTCTGCGCCCGCGAAAAAAATTTGATCACAAGGGAAAATTCGGTCACGCATTAATTGTTGCCGGAAGTGCAGGAAAAATCGGGGCAGCATTGTTGTGTTCTTCTGCTTGTTTAAAAAGTGGTGCCGGGTTGGTTACAGCGCACATTCCAAGAATCGGAAATAATATTTTGCAAACAGGACTACCCGATGCCATGATTACGCTTGACGATCATGAAAACACAATAACAAAAATTCCGAACATTGAAAATTACACAACTATCGGAATCGGGTCGGGAATCGGAATTGATAGTTTAACCCAACAGGCATTTATAAATTTACTGAGTCGTTATCGCCGACCGATGGTGATTGATGCTGATGCAATAAATATTTTATCATTAAATAAAGGCTGGCTCGAATATGTTCCGAAGGGCAGCATTTTTACTCCGCACCCGAAGGAATTTGAACGCTTGTTTGGAAAATCAACGGATTCATTTGCAAGAATAAACAAGCAGATAGAGCTATCTGTGAAACATAAATTTATAATTGTATTGAAAGGCGCCTATACAAGTATCAGCACTCCCGAAGGAATTATTTATTTTAATCCCACCGGAAATCCGGGGATGGCAAAGGGTGGAAGCGGCGATGTGTTAACCGGAATGATTACAGCATTTTTATCGCAAGGATATACTTCAGAACAAGCAGCCATGATGGGAGTATATTTGCATGGATTAGCCGGTAATCTTGCTTTAAAAAACAAAACCAATTACAACATCACTGCAAGTGATCAGATTCAACACATTGCGAATGCCTTTAAAAAAATATTGTACTGATTTTACTTTACTTATTCTAATAGTGATCGCATTCACTCTTATTCAGTCGTGCAGCGTTCCCTCAAAAGTTCAAACAACTTCCACAGTAATTTCACCAAGAAATAATTCGCCTGTTGAAAAACTTTCAACTAAAACAATTGCTTTAAATGATTCACAAAAAGTTGAAGTAAAACTTTCTGTCAATCACAACGAAAATATTTTTGCCTCTGCGTTATTTACAAAATATGCAGACCTTCTTGGCGTAAAGCCATCTGAACTCACCAATGAAAAATTATACAAATTGATTGATGAATGGTGGCATGTACCCTACAAATATGCCGGCAATGGAAAAAGTGGAATTGATTGCAGCGGATTTTCATGCATGGTTTTAAAAACTGTATACAACCTGGAAATTATTCGTGGCTCTTCAGAAATGTATAAAACTACTGAGCGCGTGAAAAAAGAAGATTTAAAAGAAGGTGATTTAGTTTTTTTCAGAATCAAACACGGGCACATATCACATGTTGGAATCTATCTCATGAATAACATGTTTGTTCATGCCAGTGTTAAATATGGGGTTACCATTAGCAGCTTGGATGATCCCTATTATAAAAAAGTATTTTCGTCGGGTGGCCGAGTGATTAGCAGGCAGTAGACAGTATTCAGTAAGCAGTTGGCAGCAGCGTGCAATTTGCAGGCTGCAAAATGAATCCTTCAGTATAAAGTTTAGAATAATTTATTCCGAGCGATAAATTAATTCATCAGAACCAATAGAAATTTCTTTAAAATATATTTTGAAAAATTATTGAATAATAAAACAGGCTGTTGTTGCTGTTTCTAAAATGATGCACTTGCTTGATGCATCATTTGCGTTTTTGGCTGTAACAATGGTGGTTGACACCACGGTGCCATTTGAATTTTCCGTGCATTTACAGGTATAATTTTTCATGCAGGAACAAAATGAAAATGCGCTAAAAAAAAGTACAATAAATATTTTTTTCAAATCTTTTATTTAAATAAATCAGAACAATTTTGATTTACAATAATACAATCATTCCCATTTAATTTCCTGTTAATTGCAGTTGTTGTTTGATAAAAATATTTTAAAATTCAATGAACAGGATATTCCTGTTGCAATACCTTTTAGTTGTGCCCGGGGCGGGAATCGAACCCGCACCGCCGTTTCGGGCGACAGGATTTTAAGTCCTGCGTGTCTACCAGTTCCACCACCCGGGCGCTTCACTTGCGTGAAAATTTTCAGTAGAAATTTTACTTGTTATTCGTAAAGCTCATTAAAAGAAACTTCATTTCTAATAACTATTAACTGATAACTAATAAATTCAAAAAACTGAGCGGGAGACGAGACTCGAACTCGCGACCCCGACCTTGGCAAGGTCGTGCTCTACCAACTGAGCTACTCCCGCTTGACTTATTTTTATTAAAGAACGATTTTAAAAACCAGATAAAAGAACTGTGCTGTTATTTGCAACCAATAATTTTATCGAGCCGCAAATATAGAGTTTGACTCTAAAAATCATAATGAAGAAAAAAGAATTTTCATTCTTCTACACTCTTCTTCAACTCATGCAATTTTAATAAGGCTTCAACAGGGGTTAAAGTGTTTATTTCTATCTGTTCAATTTGCTTTTTTAATTTTTTCAACTGCGGATTGCCGGCTTCAAAAATACTGAGTTGAATTTCTTTTGGTTTTATTTCCCTTGTGATTTTTTTTAAATCACTTCCAATCGATTTCGATTCCATTTGCGAAAGAATATCATTGGCTCTTTCCACTACTGAATTTGGTATGCCGGCAATCTTTGCCACATGAATTCCGAATGAATGCTGACTCCCTCCCTCCACTAACTTCCGAAGAAAAATAATTTTATTGCCACTCTCCCGAATGGAAACATTGAAATTCCGTATTCGTGGAAATTTTTCTTCCAGTTCATTCAATTCATGATAGTGAGTAGCAAAAAGTGTTTTTGGTTTTCCTTTAGAATTAGTATGAAGGTATTCTGCAATTGCCCACGCAATACTTATTCCATCGAATGTGCTGGTACCTCGTCCGATTTCATCCAACAAAATCAAACTGCGTTCACTGATATTGTTGAGTATGCTTGCCGTTTCACTCATCTCAACCATGAATGTTGATTCGCCTGACGAAATATTATCGGAGGCTCCTACCCTCGTAAATATTTTATCAACCATTCCTATTCTTGCTGATGCAGCCGGAACAAAGCAACCCATCTGCGCCATCAAAACAATCAAAGCGGTCTGCCTTATCAATGCAGATTTACCGGCCATGTTTGGTCCGGTGATGATGATGATTTGTTGCGATTCGTTATCGAGAAAAATATCGTTTGGAACATATTGTTCTCCCAATGGAAGTTGTTGTTCTATTACCGGATGCCTTCCATCTTTTATATCAATCACAAAACTGTCGTCCAATTTTGGTTTGTGATAATTGTGCTTTAACGAAAGTGTGGTGAACGATTGCAAACAATCCAATCTTGCAAGCACTGATGCATTCAACTGTATCACCTGAACATAATCATTCAATTCATTTACTAATGCAGAGAAAAGTTGTTGTTCGAGTTCAAGAATTTTTTCTTCCGCACCCAGAATTTTTTCTTCATACTCTTTCAATGCAGGAGTTACATATCGCTCAGCACTCACTAATGTTTGTTTGCGAATCCAATCTGTTGGAACACGGCTCTTGTGCGTATTGGTAACTTCCAAATAATATCCATGAATATTATTGAACCCGATTTTGAGTGAAGTGATTCCTGTTTTTTCAATTTCCTCTTTTTGAATCTGAAGCAAGTATTCCTTGCTTGAATAAGCCAGATTTCTGTATTCATCTAACTGGGCGGAAACTCCGTTTTTAATTACTCCACCTTTTTGAATAATGGCAGGAGCTTCGTCGTGCAAAGTATTTTCAATTTTTTCTCTGATGTAAATACATGGATTCAATTGACCTGAAATATTCTGCAACGCTTCATGCGATTGAAAATCACTGATTAATTTTTCAACAGAAATTAACGCTCTGCGTAATTGAATAACTTCGCGCGGATTTATTTTTCCCAAAGGAACACGAGCAATCAACCGCTCTAAATCACCTGCCTGTTTTAATCCGGTTTGTAAATGTTTTAACAATTCAGTTTCACGAATAAACAATTCCACCATTTCCAGCCGTTCATCAATCTGGTGTTTATCTTTTAACGGAAGCACCACCCACTTGCGCATCATGCGAGAACCCATCGGGCACAGTGTGTGATCCATTACCTGTAACAGCGACTTGCCATGTTCATGCTGGCACTGGATTAATTCCAGGTTGCGAATGGTAAACCGATCTAACCACACATATCGCTCTTCTTCAATTCGTGAAATGGAAGTGATGTGACCAATGTTCGGATGTTCGGTATCTGATAAATATTGGAGCGCGGCACCACAGGCAATGATTGCCGGTTTCATTTCATCAATACCAAAACCCTTTAAAGATTGAACCTGAAAATGCCTTTGCAATAATTCACTGGTGTAATCAAATTGAAAAATCCAATCGTCAATCGAATAAGTATAAAATCGCGAACCGAACTGATTGAGAAAATCTTTTTTGTACGATTTGCTGAAAATTATTTCACTTGGTTTTAAACTCTGCAACATCTTATCGGCATACTCTGCATTTCCCTGCGCTGCATAAAATTCTCCGGTGCTGATATCTAAAAATGCCAATCCATAAAACTGACCATCAAAATGAATGGCGCATAAAAAATTATTCGCACGGTGATCCAGTAATTTTTCATTATCTGTTACTCCCGGAGTAATCATTTCAGTCACTCCTCTTTTAACAATGGTCTTTGTTAATTTCGGATCTTCGAGTTGATCACAAATAGCAACACGATAACCTGCCTTTACCAACTTAGGTAAATAATTATCGAGTGAGTGATATGGAAATCCTGCTAACTCCACAAACGAAGCTGAACCATTTGCTCTGCGTGTTAAAACAATTCCTAAAACTTTTGAAGTGGTAACTGCATCCTGTTCAAATGTTTCATAAAAATCGCCGACTCTGAACAATAAGATGGCATCGGGATATTTTCCTTTTATCTTGTTGTATTGCGCCATCAATGGCGTTTCTTTTATTTCTTTAACCTTGTTCAATTTGAATCACTAAATATGCAGGCAAAATAAATCACTGAAATTAAAATTCATGAGAAAAATATTGAATGATGAATTAGGCCGTGTTTCCATTGACGAATTCAAGAAGAAAGAAAAGTTTAATGTGATAATTGTACTGGATAATATCAGAAGCGCTCACAATGCCGGAAGTGTTTTCAGAACTGCTGATGCATTTGCGGTAAAAGCAATTCATTGTTGCGGAATAACAGCAATACCCCCAAATCGCGATTTGTTAAAAGCATCACTGGGCGCACAGGATTCCATTGAATGGAAATATTTTCAAACAACATTTGAGGCAATTTCAGAATTAAAAAAAGAAGGTTATAAAATTATAGGTATAGAACAAATTGATAAAAGCATTTCGCTAACCGAATTTCTGTTTGACAGAATAGAAAAAATTGCGTTTGTATTTGGCAACGAAGTGCATGGTGTGAGCAATGAAATTTTAAATGAGTTAGATGCAGCAATTGAAATTCCGCAATTCGGAACCAAGCATTCTTTTAATATTTCAATATCAGCTGGAATTGTACTTTGGGATTATTTTACTAAAACACAAAAAAATTAATGGCGATAAGTTTCAGCTATTCCTAAAATGAAGAAGGGCGATTCGAAACCGAATCGCCCTTCATTCAACATCAAAACTATTTTTATTTACTTGCTCAATTCAACATCAACACGACGGTTAACATTGTAAGCCGATTTCAATAATGGACTCTTCTCTCCCTGAGATGAAGCAGTAATTCTTCCACCATCAACTCCGTAATATTTTACTAAATAATCTTTAACGGCATTTGCACGCTTCATTCCAAGATCATTGTTGTATCCGTCAGAACCTCTTTCGTCAGCATTGCCAATTACATTGATTTTTGCTGATGGATTTGATTTCATGTATTTAGCCAATTCACTTAACTCAGGATAGTACATTGCTTTCACCTCACTCTTATTCAAATCAAAATAAATAGTTGGTGGAATGTAGCTTGAATTACCTGCAGATGTGGTAGCAAAATCCTGCTTAATTGTTTTTCCTTGGTAATTTACTAAAGCACCTGGTTTTGTATTTGGCTCTTTATCGTTTACATCAGCAACACCATCGCCATCAGCATCATTTGGTTTACCATCAGCATCAACAGTAGCACCCTTTGGAGAAAATAAATCTGAATCTTTTGCATCAGCAACGCCATCACCATCCACATCCATTGATACACCTGAACCATCTACTTTATTTCCAGCGGCTGTGTTTGGTTCTTTGTCAAAAATATCAGCAACGCCATCGTTATCTGAATCAGTTGTCATCTTTCTCATTTTATCAGCAAGCAACTGATATTCATCGTACATGGTTTCAGTTGGATCCATCCACTCGATGTAATCTTTGTTTTCATCTTTTCCGACAAACTTATAAGTCAATGCCAATGAAGTCATCATCCATTTATCGTTGGCTTTTTTTACAACACTGTTTCTGTTCATCACATATCCATCCAATTTATCGGTTACTACATAATGCAAATCATTCTGAATTCCAAGATCAAATGATCTTGATAATTTATATTTTATACCGAACGAAAGTGGAAAATCAACTTCAATAGCTTTACCTGATAGGCCACGAAGGTATCCTCCGATGCGCTGATTGGCATTGCGTGATGAATCATACAAAGTTTCGTAAGAATCGCCATCAGCAATTGGTTTTGAATAGCCTGAATAAACCGGAATTATTGCGTCTTTCAAATCATAAACTGTCGCATCAAAATGCACCAAGCCAACTCCTATTGAAGTGTAAAATCCGATTCTGCGGCTGCTGTTTGGTTTTTGGTTTGCTTTCTTTAATGACATAGCCAGGTTTGAAAGATTCATGTACATATTCAATCCATAATTTAAAACATTGGTTTGAAAATATACCGGAGCATCAAATCCTAATTTCTTGTATACATTCTTGTCTTCAGCTGTTACAGAATCTTTATTTGAAATTCCTAACAATTTACCATAATTAAAATTTGCCTGGATGCCAAATACACTGCTGAACATTTGATTGATTGAAAGGCCAAAACCGGGTTTCCATTCTGATACCCCACCAGACTTGGTGCGTGCAAAATCAAAAGTTCTGATATCAGTGTAAGCACTGGTAAGTCCTCCTCTTAAAGTAATAGATGTTCCTTTGTAGTATTTTTTAGGGTCCTGCATCATTTGCGCCTTAACCGGCATGCAGTACGAAAGCACAACTGTGAACAGTGCTGATACAAGGAAAATTTTTGTTGATTTCATAATGATTGTTTTGATGTTTGTAACAGTTATTTTTTAATTGAGGCCAAAGATAATCAGAAAGAATAAAAAACAAGGTTTTCAAAAAAAAATCGGAACATCTAATTGTTAATTGTCTAAATATTTTATTATCGGAATTTTATGGCAATACCAAAATTAAAATGGAAGGGTGCATCGTAACGCGCCGGATTATCGGGAGGCGTGTTGTAAGAACGATAATCACGGGGGTCTATAAAATTCGGGTCTCGCCATTCTGATGGAACTGCATCTCCGGCCGAATAGGCATTTCCGGTAACAGGATTAATAATTAATGAATTTTTAGTATTCAGTATATTAGTTGCTTCGAGTGTAAATGAAATATCAGTTCGTTTAATTTTTATCCATTTGCGGATGGTTGCATTGAGCCAAAAAGAGGGAACAGAAATCTTTTCAAACTGATGCTCTGGGTTTCCATCCACATTATAAATTGGTCGGCCTGAATATTCTTCATATCCATCAAACAAGTATGGAGTATATCTTTTTCCTGTTCTGAAAATGGCTTCAGTATAAAAACTAAAATGGTTTAAAACTTTTGAGTTTAATAATCCTTTCTCCTTGTTCACGGTGAAAATTGCAAATCCCTTTGCATCAATTGGTGAATCCCATGCCAGCGGAGTTTCTTTTGTGCTGACTGAGTTTCCGGTTGCTAAAATTTGCGACAGGCTTTGCGATGCTGATGAACTTTGCCCGGTTGCTGCACTGTACGAAAATGAAAGTTGACCACTAAACCATTTTGACACACGCTTCATGTATCCGATTTCGAAACCACGAACGCGAGCGTAGTCGGCATTTATTCTGATTGTTCTGGCAACTTCTCTTCCTGTGGCATCTTTTAAATAAATTGTACTGCTGGTAATGAAATCGTATTTGTCTTTCCAATAAGCTGAAACATTTAAAGCATCGTTACTTCCGATTTGCGATTTCAATCCTAACTCGTAAGAAATATCAACTTCAGGATTCAAATCAGGATTTCCAACACGACTCAATGTTGACCGATCGGCATAATATGGATCGAGTCCGGTATAGATATATGATGGATGCGGTTCAACCATGCTGTGTCCGTAATTAAAATACATGACCTGATTTTCTTTTATCGGAAAACTTGCAGCAAGCTTAGGCAACAATCGCATTTTCATTCTGCTTCCAAAAATATTTACCGTGTGTTTTAAATATTCTTCTCTGATTGCATCGGCAATTGGTGCGTTAAGATTTTCAATTGCATCATCTACAAATTTTCCGGCGAACCAGTATTCATATCGCAAACCAATATCGGCAATCAGTCCACGGAATTTATATTTATCGGATGCATACAATGCGCCACGCACCGGAACCACATGCCATGCATCACTTAAATCGCCCAACCGAAATGATTGCGTAAAACTTTCATCCGGTAATTGAATGGGCGCTCCAATCCACGGGCGGGTAATGTCAATCCACTGCATTTCTCTTCGCTTTACTTCACCTCCGAAATAAAAACGGTTGCTTGTGTTTTTTGAATAAAAAGTTGCCGATGATTTCAATGTGTATTCTTCCACAAAGTGATCGTGCCACAAGGTTGCAATTCCATCGTTGTTAAATAATCCGGGACCGGGTAAAACAAATACAATGCTATCGGCCGGATTAAAATATTGAGTTGGAAAAGTAACGATGCTCGCCGGATCAAATTCGCTGTTCACCTGCAGCGGTCGCCATTCTCTTCCGTTTGCATCGGCACGCAGGTGCACAAACAATCGCGATACTGTTATTCGATACGAGAACGAGGGTTTTGGTGTTTGTATCCAAACCAATGTTTCAAGATTGGTATCGTGCGTGTAAGAGTTTGCATTATCAGGTTGTAAAGCAAAATTGTATTGATAACCGGGAGTAAAACCAACATCATTGCCTGTAATGCGCAGCATGTTAAAATCCTGATTGATGGTGATGCTTTTTAAATAAGTAAACGATAATTTTTTTGCCGATGAAATATCATAATTCAGTTTTAACATTCCGGCCCAGCGATTATCTTCATACGGGCTCCATAGGGTATCGGTATATACTGATGAGCGAACCTGGTTTGCCGGGTTGTGAAAATAATTATCGGTAAAATTAAATTTGAACGAACTGTAGTATTTGAATTTAGGCGCCGCTGCTTTTTTAAATTTCAACGGGCCACCTAATCCTAATTCGTAAATTGAATTATTGAAAGTTGAATTCAAGTTTTTATTAAAATCAAAATTGTCGCGCTTGTGCAATGCGTTGATTGAAAATTTATCGCCGCCGCTTTTTGTTTTTGCATTCACCGTTCCCGAGGTGGAGTTTCCGTATTCAACAGCCGAACTGCTGGTGCTTACTTCAATGTCATCAATGGCATTGCTTCCTAAATCTATTCCGAAGCCTGTGCCGGCAAGCGGATCGGTTGCCGATACATCATCAATAAAAAAACCTGTTTCGTAAGTGCGCCCGCCGCGAATGTGAATGCCCTC
This sequence comes from Chitinophagaceae bacterium, assembly GCA_023251195.1. Lineage (GTDB taxonomy): Bacteria > Bacteroidota > Bacteroidia > Chitinophagales > UBA10324 > UBA10324. The sequence continues at coordinate 19,655 of JAHEZG010000026.1, forward strand.
CGCATTTTGCACCACACCGGCCGATGTATTTATAATGCCTTGTATTTGCCGCGATGGTGCCGATTCTATTTGATCCTTTCCAATTTTTTGCGTGCTCTTTG
>JAHEZG010000026.1:19765-20811 GCA_023251195.1 Chitinophagaceae bacterium
AATGGCGCTGACTCCCATTTGAACATTTATTATTTTTTGTTCGCCATCGGTCATTTTTATTCCTGTTACTAATATCCGTTCATAACCTACATAGCTGCATTCAATTATGTAAGTGCCCGCCGGAATATTGCTGAGCACATACTTGCCATCAATATCGGTAACTGTTCCAAACGATGTTCCCTTTAAGGCTACGGTAACTCCTATGAGTGTGCTTTTATCTGCTTTATCGGTTATAACGCCCGAAATTTTTCCGGTTTTTTGTGCGAGCAGAAAAAACGGTGCTGCTAAAATGAACAGCCATGCTGTGAAAAATATTTTCATCGCGATAAATGTAATTAAGCATATTAATTTTCGGCATGCGTTGGCGTGTTTCGTATTGTTAAAAAAGATCTTAGGCTAATTATAAATGAAGCTGAGTTTTTGTTAACCATGTATGCAGCACGGTTGCAAATCGTGCCGAGCTGGGATGAGAATGCAAATGAAATTTCTTATCCATAAATAAGAATTTGATCACGAAACACAATTAAAAAAGCAGGAAAATTTTTTCCTGCTTTTTTATTTTGAAAAGGAAATTAGATTTAGGGCAATAAAAAAAACATTCAGTATGGATGCAAGCAAGGCAGCAAAAACTAATTATTTTAAGAAATCAGTTATAGGCAATTTAATGATTGGATTGAGTTTTTATTTAATGGCGGCTTTTAATATTTTTATTCTGGAAAATATGTTGGCAGTTACTATTGGATTTTTAGTATTAGGAACTTACAGATTAATAATTGCCGGTATTAATTATTTAAGTTTAAAGAAATCAGAAAAGAATTTCCTTGAAAACAAAAAGTATTAGAATTGAAAAAAATAATTATGTGCCATTGGTGTCTGCGAAGCGCCCCCGCGATTTAATGCACAAGGTCTCATTGCAGGAAGACCATGCTGGAACTAAATAAAAACGAAGTAGTTGTGCTGAAGCTCCTTATAGAAAATAACAAAATGAAAATTTTTATTCTATTGATTTCGAACATGCTTTGTTACACTTATTTTAGAGCACAAAC
>JAHEZG010000279.1 GCA_023251195.1 Chitinophagaceae bacterium
TTAATTCAATCATTCACATCAAACCAATGTATTCCATCAAACAAGATAACTGGAGTTTGCATGCAGGCTTTGATGTTGCACCAACTGATTCATCCGTTTATTTTTTACCTGATGTTGAAGCGCATTACAATCTCATTGGAGAATATGTGGTTCCGTTTGCAGGAGTCAGCGGAGAAATTAATAAAAACAATTTCCAAACATTGAGCACCGAAAATCCTTTCTTAAATAAAAATCAACCAATCGCTTATTCAAAGCTGATTGATATACATGGCGGAATAAAAGGTAGTGTAGGCAATCATTTTTCATTTATGATTCGCATTGCCGATCAGATTGTTGACCATTTGGCTCTGTATAATCCGGATACAAATTTCCTTACCCGTTACAATGTTTCGTTTGCAGAAAATGCAAATGTGTTTAATGTGCATGCCGAATTGGGTTACAAAGAATCAGAGCGATTAAATATTTTACTGACTGGGGATTACAATACATACACTTTAGATTTCGGTGCTCCGGCTTATGGTTTACCCACTCAAAAAATTTCGTTAAAAGCGGAATACAACATCCAGAAAAAAATATTGATTAATGCTTCAGTTTACCTGGCTAATAAAACCCCGTATCATTTCACTGTTGATTCGATTGATGTAACTTCATACAACAAAGGTTATGTTGATGTGAATCTCGGATTGATTTATAACTACAAGAAAAATTTCGCTGCGTTTGTTCAGTTCAACAACCTAACCTCTACTGCTTATAATCGCTGGTATAATTATCCGGGTTATGGATTTGGGTTAATGGGTGGATTGATGTTGAAGTTTTAGTTGTTAATATAAGGTGGAAAAAGTGATGTCCCTTTGCTGAGTTATTGCGCCCTCTGAATTTTTGAAATGCTTTGATTGAAATTTTCAATTAAGTTTGGCTTCGATTTAGAAATGACCGACCTCGCTCCATATATCAAGCAACTGCTTTATCGCAATGATTGTGTCATTATTCCAAACTTTGGTGGAATAATGGCGCAATATGCATCGGCCCAGGTTCATCCAATACAAAATATTTTTTCTCCTCCTTATAAAACACTTGCTTTTAATAAAAGCCTTGTACATAATGATGGTTTGCTCGTGAGCGAAATAGTTAGGTACACAAATGTTTCTTATGATGCTGCAACCATTTCCATTCATCAGTATGTACGGAAAATGGAAAACGATTTATCAGGTAAAGGTCAAGCTGTAATTACTTCAATTGGAAAGTTCTATTATGATGTAGAACACAATCTCTTATTTGAACCATCAGAAGAAAATAATTACCTGACCAATGCTTTCGGGTTCGACCGTTTTGTAGCGAAACCTGTTATGCGCCATGAAGAAGTTATTCATCAGTTGGTCAATGAACCTGCAAAAAAGAAATCGCGCTCACGCTTTGGCTGGGCTGGTTTTGGGGTGTTGCTCGCTTTGATAGTTATTGGTTTACAAATTATTAATGTGAGCAATGATTTTAAACCATTTCATTTAGACAAATCAAATTTCTGGAATTCCATTTCCTCCGTTTTCAAATCTGCTGATTCTTCAAATACTTCGAGAGAAGAAACACTTTCAACCCCACAAGCTTCAACAGAAACTCCTTCGCACCGCAAAGATACTTTGGTGCAGATAATTGTTTACCAGCAAACACCGGCTAACCCATCTTCAACTGCTACTGAAGTGAATCCGGTTTTAGCTTCTTCAGTTTCAAATCCTAAAGATTCAGTGTCAAGTAAAACAGATACCATTTATTCATCTGAAAAAAATCCTCCAATGAATGCTTCTGTTGCTTCAGCAATTTCTTATGCATTATCTGTCATTCAAAAAGATGAAACAAAATATTTTGTGGTTTTCGCCTGTTTAAAGTCACAAAGCAGAACCGATTTATTTATACAACAGATGAAGCAAAAAGGAATTGATGTAACAGTATTAATGCAGGACTCTTATTTCAGGGTTGGCAAGGGCGGATTTAATTCATCAGAAGAAGCAGTTGACAGCATGTGCACTTATCGCGGACAAGGAATTGCTGATGTTTGGGTGATGAAAAAATAAAAAAGCCGCTACAAGTATTTGTAACGGCCTTGGTTTTAAAAAAAATAAAAGTTTATTGTTTAACAAATTCCTTTGTAATTATTTCATCGGTTGATGTTTTAACCTTGATAAAATAAATTCCAGGTAACCAATTTTCGGTTTCTATCCGATGCGATCGTAAACCAACCGCAACTCTGCCTAAATTATTTTGATAAATAAGTTGGCCAGCTTCATTGTAAACATCAACACTGGTTTGATTTGATTCACTTGCCAGGTACAAATTCAAACTGATTCGGCTACCGGCCGGATTTGGAGAAACAGATAGCGAAGAAAATAATTCTTTACAAATTGTGAATCCCCCATTAAGCAACGAACTGTCAATTATAAAATTTTCATCTCCGGTTTGGTAAATTGTGAATGCAAAAAAACCAAGCATCATTTCATCGGTTGTATGCTCACCGGCATAAATATCTTGTGGCGGATTGTATGGATTATCTAAGTTGTTAGTGGTATTATCATAAACTGCTTCACCAATAATTGCCTGATCTGTAAATAGGGGTATTAATTTTTTATAATTATAAATCAGTTGCCAGTGAAAATCCCATGCAGGTACATAACCAAGTCGCACAGTATCGCCAGCAATATTCTGAGCCCATGCTTTAAAAGATTTTCCAACTCGATGCATGTGTGGCCAAAAAGAAATAAGTGAAACCGGAACACCCAATTGAAAAATGGGTTGTGCTTCATGAAAAGTATGAACTGTATTTGCGGGAACAAACAATGGTCCATCGGTCATGCCTGTAAAATATTCTAACAATGCATTAAAATAAACTTCACGCGTTGATGCATTCGCAGTTATAAATTTGAAATTAACTTTTGTGCTATCCGTTGCGCCCTGACTTCCTGGCGCATAATGTACCTCCACTAAAAAATCTGCACCGGCCGGTACTTTGATTCCGAAATTTCCGGGGAAAGAAAATATGCCGGCACCCGGCGCCCATGCTCCCATAAATTGTGCGTCGGCACTTGCTGCCATAGTTCCGTTACTTTCATATCCAGGCGCAGGATCTGCCTGATCAAAATTCCATGAAGCAGAAGTTGGATCGTTATAAATTACTATGTGATGTACAATTGCATTGTTGCCTGGAATATATTCAACGGCATTAATGTAAGTGTCGCTGGTAAAATTTGAATGCACTACAAAAGTGCGATACTGATCTTCAGCTGAGTCAACAACAAAAACAGGAAGGTTCAATGTCATATCAACTACCGGTAATTGCGAGCCAATTTGAAACACAGGAGGCGTTGGAGCATTTGCAAGATTTCCTGTTGGTTTACCATTATTAATCCAGCTCGTGATGTCTGTTATTTCCTGCTGAGTGAGATTGAATTCACCCTTGAAATGAACATAATTAGGATCGGCTTTCCAGGGTGGCATTACTTTGTTAAGTACAGCATTATAAATATCAACTGAGTTTGTGTCCACATCATTAAAACTCATTAATGGAAATGGTGCAAGGCCACCTGCTCTATGGCAATTGGAACAATGCGAGTAAATAATTGTCGCAATGTTATCTGACCAGTTTGTTGACTGGGCATTTGCAAACTGACTTACAATAAAAAGGCAAGAAATGATTATTAATTTTTTTCTCATTGAATTAATGAATTATCTGAAGAATTGTATTTTGCTTTAATGAAATTGTTTTGAATAGAATGGTAAACCAGACAAAAGTTACATTCGATTTAAATTATTTTTAAAATCAGGAATTATTTTAAAACAAACTCGCCTGATTACTCTTCTTTCCTGATTTTTTATCATCATCTTTTTTTGAAGCAGGTTTTACTTCCCATTCCATATCAGATTTAGAATTGAACAAATCAACATCAGCAACATCTTTCATTTTAGAAATGGATTGCTTTAATGTGTTAGGGAATTTTGAGTTGCGAATCTCCGGCTTCTGATTTTTAGCTGCCGGCTTCGGGCTTGCTGTAACAGTTTTCTTTACAACTTCTTTTGGTTTGGAAGCTACTTCCTTTTTCGGTTCAGAAGTTTTGTCTTCCATTTTCTTTTCACTCTTACCTCCTATCCATTGCGCATCTATGAAATCATTTTCGCAAACCTTGTTGCCAACTGCTTTCCATGCTTTTACTTCAATCTCTTTCGCAACATTAATCTTCTGCTCTTTCGGAGTTTTCTTTTTGCCTGATTGTAATAACAGTTTTGGTTCTTCGGAAGTGGTAACTGTTACACTGTAACAACCTTCTTCTTCCGGAACAAATGAAAATTTCTTATCGAGTGTTTGTGTTTCAATCACAAAGCGCTTTAAATAATATCCTTTGTTTCCTGCGTGATAGTACAATGCAGAAACAACCGAAGTCGGATTGAATTTTTCAATCAGCAGCAATTGTGCAGGGTCGAACTTGTTGGTGAGTTCGGTATTTGTGATTTCGTAACTGCCATCTTTATAAACCGATAGAATGGTTTCTGCGTCTTCAAAGTTGCCGAGGTATTTTCCTTTCTCTTCCGTATTCAGTTTACCAAACTGTTCATCGAACCACAATCGTTTTCCGCTAATCATAGGTGCACCTTTCGATTTCAGTTTCACACTTCGCACGGGATACTTGGTTACAATGTTTCCGATAGATGCTCTTCCCTTCACTGCAATTTCTTTGAAGTCGAAATCGAAAACTTTTATACGCGCACTCGCGCTCGGGTTGAGTGTAACAGTGATGATTTCATTTTCACCTTTCGGATTAATGCTGAAGTACACCACCTTGCTTCCATCCGTTCCCTTGGTTAAATCATATTCTTTATCGCGTGTGATGCCTGTAACATTGAAGCGCTTCACCATTGCCGGTCCGGTTTTTCCATCCTGGTAAACCATGTGGTAAACAGTGCGCTCATCGTTCTTGTTAAAGATGTCGAGGTGAATGACATCCTTGCCGACAAAAGTTTTTTCTGCCACTCGTGTCACCACCATTTTCCCATCCTTGCGGAAAACAATAATGTCGTCGAGGTCAGAACAGTCGAGCACAAATTCATCTTTCTTCAAACCATGACCAATGAAACCTTCTGCTCGATTCACATATAATTTCTGATTGGCA
>JAHEZG010000280.1 GCA_023251195.1 Chitinophagaceae bacterium
GCGTCCGGAAGTTATACTGTAACTGAACCAACCGGAATGAATATCGGTATCAGCACCACAAGCACCATATGCCCTGGGGCATGTGACGGATCTATAACTGCTTTGGTTACTCAAGGAACGCCCCCGTATTCTTTACTATGGTTTAACAATTCAACCAATAATTCGGTAACCGGGTTATGCGCCGGAATATACAATGTATCTGCTACAGATGCCAACGGATGTACACTATTAGGATCTGGTTCGGTAAATCAACCGCCGGCAATTGTGGTAAATACATTCCCTCAGGATGTAAGTTGTGCTGGTTTTTCTGATGGATGGATTTATTTTACTCAGCAAAATGCTGTAATGCCATACACATCACTTTGGATGCCTGGTTCATTGCCCTTTGATACAATTAAAAATTTATTTCCCGGAACCTATAATGTTACAATTACTGATAATAACGGTTGCACAGGTTACTCTGATGCAGTTGTTGGAGAGCCGGTGCCATTAACGGCTACTGTTTTAACCTCTCCTTCATCATGCCCTTTATCAAGCGATGGTGGTGCAAGTGTTTTTCCTTCAGGTGGAACACCACCGTATTTCTATAATTGGTTTAATCAGTCTGGTCAATTTTCCGCCACAATTAATAACATTCCTGTTGGACAATATGATGTTCATGTAACCGATCAAAATGGTTGTACAGTTAATGCAAGTAACATAGTTCTTTCAAATGATTTGTTTTCAGTTAATGCCTTTGGCGACACTATTATTATTAATGGAAACAGTGCACCAATTGGAATTAACATTTCCCAAAGTGGTGCCTATAGCTATTTCTGGTCACCCGTTGAATTTAATTATTATCCAAATTCCCCTGCTACTTTAGTTAGTCCGACCATTACTACCACTTACACAATAATGGTTGTTGAGAGTGGTAGCGGTTGTACTGCAATTGACAGTGTGTTGATTTTTGTTCTTCCAACTACTTATGTTTTTGTTCCCAATGCATTTACTCCTAATGGAGATGGATACAATGATTTGTTTGAGTTAATAAAGGGCGAAATTGTAAATATAAATGAAGTACAGATTTTTAATCGTTGGGGGCAAAATGTTTATCAAGATATTGAATTAAACTGGGATGGAAATAATAAAGATGGCAAGCCATGCGCATTGGGTGTTTATGTTTATTATATTATTTATTCCATTGAAGGAGATTCAAATACTTATCGGAAAGAAGGAAATGTTTCTTTGGTGAGATGAGTGCTCATGCAAAATATTATTGTGCCTTACCATATCTGATTACATCGTGTACAGAGGCATAAGAATTTTTCAATAACTCATTTACTTTATATTTATTTACCCACTGCACATCAGTAATCCCCTCTTCTTTTTGAGGTGTAAAAACCGGAGAGCCCGTGCTTTTCATATTGAACCAATAGGTGTTTTTTATTATTCTTTTTTGATTTTCCCAGTAAGTATGTGTGGTATAGGGTTGTTTCCACGAATAAAATTGTATAGCTGATTCAACTTTTATATTTCGTAATCCTGTTTCTTCTTCCACCTCCCGTTCACCAGCATCAATTTTTTTTTCATTGGTCTCCACCTTTCCTTTTGGTAAATCCCACTTCCCTTTTCGGTAAATCATTAATATATCTCCTTCACTATTTTCTACCAAACCACCTGCTGCATCAATGCGTTTAAAATTGGTTTTAAATTCTTGTATCAATTCAGCTTCATTCGTATGAAATAACATAAAAGCTGTTTCCTGTTTTTTGTTTTCAAGTTTTTCGATAATCTGTATCATTTGATTTGATTCAGAATAATTTTCCTGCAGTAGTTTTTTTGACGACAATTCCAAGGCCTCTTCAGAAGGCAGAACAAAACCGAATTTGCATAAAAACAAAGGGTTATTTCCGATAAATATTTTTAAAGGCATAATGTCAAATGAATTAGATTTTAATTAAAGAACCATGATTTTATATTAACAACATTTAAATTTAAAATTATTTTCTCAGTTTTTTAAAAAACGATTAAGAATAGAAAACAACTTTGTTTCAATTTATAATCAATTTAATAAAAATAGCCTTCAAATTAATATTGTTGCCATAACATTGCACCACTAAATCTAATTAGTTTTGAATTTATGATTCTATCAAAATCGGTCGCAGATAAAACTGCCTCACTGTTGCTGCAAATTAAATCTATCAAGTTAAACATTCAGTCGCCTTATACATGGGCCAGCGGATGGAACTCTCCAATCTATTGCGACAACAGGCTAACTCTTTCGTATCCTGAAATCAGAACTTTTTTAAAAGAACAACTAGCTGAAATAATAAAAAATAAGTTTCAGGATTGCGATTGCATTGCAGGAGTGGCTACTGCAGGAATTGCCCATGGAGCATTAGTGGCTGATGCACTTGATCTTCCTTTTATTTATGTGCGTTCATCACCAAAATCACATGGACTTACAAATATGATTGAAGGGAAAATATTGGAAGGACAAAAAGTGGTTGTAGTGGAAGATTTATTATCTACAGGTGGCAGTAGTTTAAATGTAGTGAATGCGTTAAGGGCTGTTGATTGTAAGGTGCTTGGATTAGTTGCATTATTCACTTATGGATTTGAAACCGCAAAAGATAATTTTTTGAATGCCGATTGCCCATTTTATACTTTGACTGATTATGATGTATTAATAAATAAAGCAGTAGAGCAAGGATATGTTGAATCTTCAGATATAGAAACTTTATCATCATGGAGAATGAAACCACAGGAGTGGAGTAAAGGTTTGTAACTGAAAGTGATGAATTATTTTTTACTCCTTATTCCAATTTTAAATGCATTGTTTGGCTGGTGGATGATTGACACTTTACTACTGTTTTTTTTTAGACCCTATGATCCAATAAAAATCTTAGGTATTTCTTTACAAGGAATTCTGCCATCCATTCAAAATAAAATTGCTGAATCAGCAGGGGAGTGGGCACAACAGAATGTTTCAGCAGATAAAATGCAGGAAGTTCTTTTATCAGAAGAAAGCCTGAATGAAATCCATATTTATCTTGAAGAAAAGGCGGACGATTTTATTCGTAACAAACTCACCGAACGGATTTCACTTTTAAAAATGTTTATAACTGAAGGAATAATTTTACAAGCAAAGGAAGTGTTGGTGGAACAATTAGATAAAATGATTCCTGAATTAATAAAAAGCTTTGTTCCGAAGGTAGCGGAAAAAATAAATATCCGATCTGAAATTGAAAATAGAATAAAAAATTATCCGCTGCAGCATTTGGAAATCAAAATGAAAAGTCACTCAGGAAAAAAATTGCTGATGTTGAAATGGACGATTGCAATTCTTGGATTTTTACTCGGTTGTGTTGAAGTTTCTTTGGTCGCATTTTAAGTTGGGACAGTAAGACGATTCAACTCTTTGTGTTAACAGTTCATCGGGATTTCTTTGCCAGCGCGATTTGTATAACTTAATTTTAAACCTGAAATTTAAATTCGCTGTAGCCTTGACTTTTAGAGGAATTTTTTTAGTTAGATTTCTTGTTGTTTCACTTTTTTTATTGTGTAATGGCAAGTTGCTTTATGCCATTGCTCCTGTTATTTCAGGCGACTCATCCAGTATTGTTACAAAAACAAAATTGGGCTCAGGATATTTAATACAGACAAATAATTTTATTCAGTCTTTTTACGATTTTCAAATCAGAAATCAGTCAACCCGTAAACAGCAGATTACAATTCCTTCTGTAAATAATAAAACAGAAATAAATCTATCCGGTGCAAAAAATATTTTCAATTCATTAATACCAACACTGTATTCGCCACCACCACCTCTACCTCCTCCATGCTCAGCAAATGCAGGCACATATTCAGCAACTATAATAGGAAGCAGCATAAATAATTATGTTTTGTGCAATGGTGATGAAATTAATTTGATTTCAAATAATGATTTTGTATTGCCACCTGCTGGTTGTGTTGGCTGCCTGCCTGCGGAAATGTATTTGATTTATGTGAATGGCGGACCAACCGGTGGAAATCCGACAGTTGATCCGAACTGGACAGGCTATTTTTGGACAGGCCAGGATTTTAACGATGGATTTTTCAATCAGAATAACGGCGGTGTTGCATCCATTATTAACTCTGTAATTCCCTCGGTAAATAATACATGGTGCTTTGTTCCGGTCACCGCTGATGATGGTGCTGAAATTCCAAGCAGTAATAGTTTGGGGTTTGATCAGGATGGTGATGGTTGTTTTGATTTAGGTACTTCAACTTGCGTTACTTATTTAAATCCAATTAGTATCACTCCCAATTCACTTTGTTTTTCAGCAGGTAATGTATCCATATTTTTATCTGGAGGTTATCCTGAATTTTTTCCTGGAAATTATACCATTACGAATACGGGAGCAGGTAGCCTGTCAATCTCTTCGGTTCCAAATAATGGTTCTTTTGATATTACTGGATTAACCGGAGGAGCAGTCTATTCTTTTACAATCAGCGATGGCAACGGATGTATAATTACATATAGTGGAATTTATAACGGAGCTCCGGTTGTATCAATAAATCCTGCATCAACTAATATCTGCACCGGTGGTTGTGTAAGTTTGGCCGGTACCATCAATTCAGGTGTTGGTAGTGGTGTAGTTACTTTTTCAAACACCAATTTATTTGGCATTACTGATCCAACAATTACGGGTGGGGGCATTGGAGTGAATTGTAATACAGGGCCTGCAAATTGTGCAGGCGTCTGGGCCACTTCTCCAATTAATGTTTCAGGTGTATGTCCGAACTTTTGGAATACCGGTCAGTACTTAACCGTTTGTTTAAATATTCAACATACATACGATGATGATTTAAATATTTTTTTACAAGCACCAAATGGAGTTTATGTTCGGTTGAGTCAGGATAATGGACTGGCCGGAAACAATTATACCAGCACTTGTTTTTCGATGACCGGAGCTGCCAACATTACTACCGGGGCTGCACCGTTTAATGGAACATATATTCCACAGCAATCATTTAATGTGCTAAACGGCACTCCTATAAATGGTACATGGTATTTATTAATTGCCGATGATTTAGGCGGCGATGTTGGATCGCTGATCGACTGGTCAATTTCTTTTCAAAACAACGCTGCATATACTTATGCATG
>JAHEZG010000281.1 GCA_023251195.1 Chitinophagaceae bacterium
CATATGCCATGACCATTCAATCAAATGGAATGACAGTAGCTGTTGGCTACTTTTATGATGGTGATTTTAACAATCTGGTGGTTGCCCGTTACAAAACCGATGGCACACTTGATAATAGTTTTAACAGTAGCGGTATATACTCCGCATTAATCGGAAATAACAGTGTGCTTGATGCTGTAGTTATTCAACCCGATGGAAAAATTATTGCAGCAGGTACTTCTGATGATGATTTTCTGCTCATCCGCCTGAACAGTGATGGTACAGTTGACAACACTTTTGGCGCAGGTTCAGGTTATGTTACAACTGATTTTTCAGGCACCAGTGATTATGCATTTTCAATGGCTTTGCAAACCGATGGAAAAATAATTTTAGGCGGAACAACTTATGGAAGCTTTTATAATTATTGGGCTTTAGCTCGCTACAACAGCAATGGAACTTTGGATAATTCCTTCAGTGGTGATGGATTGATTACTGATACATTGGGAATATACGATAGTCAGGTAAATGCAATTGCCATTCAATCAAACGGAAAAATTATTGCCGGCGGTTCATCTGCAAATACAACAGATATTGATTTCACTTTGGCGCGATACAACAGCAATGGAACACTTGATCCGGCTTTTAATGCTAACGGAATTTTAATTACTGATTTAGTGGGTTACAATGAAATGATCAACTCGCTGGCGCTCCAATCTGATGGAAATATAATTGCGGCAGGTTACGCCAATAATGATTCGGACGATGATTTTGCTGTGGTCAGGTTTCATGCTGATGGAAGCTTTGACAGCACTTTTAATTCTAACGGTATACAAATTACCGATCTGCTCTCTGATGACGAGAGCATACAGTCGGTAAAAATTCAACAAGATGGAAAAATTATAGCTGCGGGTTATGCTTATCCAAACAGCAGCTATGTATTTGCATTGGCAAGATATAATACCAATGGCAGTTTTGATATCAGCTTTGGAAATGCCGGCATCGTAACCACCAATCTCAGAAACAATGATGACGAAATTTATGGCAGCGGAATACAATCAGATGGGAAAATTGTAGTTGCAGGTTCATCGTATGACAATGCAACATCCACTTATGATTTTGCAGTTGCCCGGTACATTACCGGAACTGATGTTGGAATTCTTGATTTTAAATCATCCGTAAATTCTTGTTTAATTTCTCCAAATCCGATAACAGCTCAAACACACTTGCAATATGAATTATCCAAAACAGAAAATATTTCTGTTCAGCTTTTTGATGTACAGGGGAAATTGGTTTCTACCATTCTCAAAAACCAGAAACAACTTGAAGGCAAACACGAATTAACTATTCCAGTTAATAATCAAATGACTGCAGGAATTTATATGCTGAAAATTATTTCTGATAACGGACAGGTAAATATTAAACTGGTGAAGGATTAAGAATTATTACACCATAGTAGCCTTGACTGCATAAAAATTTTACTGTAATACCTGGCTCAGTTTTTTTATTTCAGCGAATGCAAAGCCAACTTGTTTCCCTCTGTATCTATAAAGTGTGCCATGAAACCATTTGCACCAATTGCGCTTTTTGGAAAAATCACTTTGCCTCCTGCAGCTTCCACTTTTGACAAGGAAATACTTAAATCTTCGCCGCCATTCAAATAAATTAATGTTCCTTTTGTTGATGGTTCAAATCCAGCACCTTGCACTATTCCGCCGGTTACTCCATTGCGCATATCTCCCGGTAACAACCCATACTTATATTCAGGGTGAGGCATTACCTGAATGGGTTCACCTAAAATTGTTTCGTAAAAAGTTTTTGCACGCTCAAAATTCAACACAGGAATTTCGAACCAGTTAATTGCATTTTTCATACAGTTTTTTTTATTTAAAATAAAATTTATGCTTGGAATCATTCCGGAAAATAGACTTCTTCGAAAAAAAACACTTAACAAGTTCAGTGTGACATTGCCGCTATTTAATACTGTCAGTCTTTGTCATTCTGAGATTGCCGAAGAAATGTAGAAGTCAGTACCCCTCAAAGCATTTCCCTGAGAAGTCTAATAAAAAAATATTTCACTTTTATTTTAAAAATCATCCATGAAATAAATTCAGTATGATTTTTTCAGAAACAAAAACAGTACTTATTTTTTCTTCAAAAATCCTTTTGCAGTTTCAATCCAAATGGTTGGTCCGCCAGCCAGGTATCCTGTTTGACCTAGTTTTTCATAAGTAATTTTTCCATCGGTTTTTGTTGCATTCACAAACCAAACGGTTGGATATCCCTGAACAACAAACTCTTGTTGCAACTTATTATTCTGCGATTGAATTTCAGGTGTCAGAACAGTTTTACGGGGGAAATCTACTTCCACCAACACCACATTTGCTTTTGCCCAGGCAGCGAATTCAGGCAATTTAAAAACTTCATCCTGCAAACGATGGCACCATCCGCACCAGTCACTGCCGGTAAAAAAAAGCAGCAATGGTTTCTTCGTTTGCTTTGATACTTCAATTGCTTTATCAAGGTTATTATACCAAACTAATTCCTGTGCCTTTAAAGCACATGAACCACTTATGAGTAAAACAAACAACAGTATTTTTTTCATGATTTAATTTTTAGCAAGTTTAGTGCAATTCATTGAAATCGTAAACTCCATTAATCTTTACCTTTTACTCATCCAATCCATTGTTGTTCGGTTTTCGTTGCGCCATCATTTTCAGGCTTCAAACTTCCAGTTGAGCTCTGCTAAGATTATATGACTTTCTTTTTTCAACGGTCTTCTTGATGTATTCGTTTATCTTTTTGTTTTATAGGTATTCATGAACTCCGCTTCGCTCCATTTGTCTTCGCCTTTGCAGCCGAGTTTTTGCGAATAGTACGGCTTTAAGTCATATTATTTATTTCATCTCAGCTGTAAGCCACTACTGTTCGAAACCTCGTAGTTAATCCCAAAGGGATGATATGATTGTAGAAAGAAAGAATGTTGCAACAAAAGGAACCCCGAAGGGATGACACAATATTGGACAAAACTATATCACCCCTTCGGGTTTATGTGTTTTCTTGTTTTAGTTTAATTACAATCATTTCATCCCTTCGGGATTTGTTTGTGATTCATGTTTCGAAAAGTAGTGGCTGCAATACAAAAAGAGACGAACGGGGATTAATGCTTCAGTTTATTCTTTTTTAAAAAATAAAAAATTATGATGCAGGATTTTACATTCACCAAAATTTTTTTTAGAAAATGAAAAAAAGACAACTGACCATTTTGATACTGATTGCCTCCTGTTTTATAGTATTTAATTCAGCCAAGGGGCAATCAAAGAGTGATTTGAATGGTAGTTTTTTTCAAATCGGAATAAATTATTTTATGCCAAGTAAACCCGGTTTGGCAAATTATCTGATTGAATTTTCAGACTCATTAAATTTTGCGTCACCATTTTCGTTATCCCGTGGTCAGGGAATAACATTGGGATTTACCAATCATAAAAATTCATTCGAGTTCAATGCATCAGGTGATCTGATGTGGTCACACGATTATCAGAATGCCGGTGATACAATAGCAGGCACAATTGCCACTACAGATATTAATCTGAATTTCGGAGCTAATTTTTTTCCGGTGCGCTGGTTATTTGTCGGAGGAAATTTGAGTATATGCAATGGAAGTGAAAAATATAAAGCAGGTAATCAATCTTCAACCGTACTATTAGAATCGCAAGGCGATGGGTTCAGTAATATTTTTAACGGTTATTCAATAGGTGCTAAAGCGCAGGCTGGTTTTAATATTAATGTTTCAAGAAAAAATGAATTTAACACCTACCTGCGGCTTTTTGCATTTTATGAATATGGATTAACTGCGTATGATTTTTATAAAACCTTTGAGCACCGTATGAAAAATTATTCGGGAAATAAAAAAACCAAACTCTATTATCCGGGCATCACACTTTTGATGCAATTCAGAGGAAACTAAATCAATATTATTTTTGGGAAATGATTTTGTGTTTAGTGCTGGAAATTGAAATATTCAATCAAAAAAACGCACTATAATTTCGAAGAAAAAAAATTAACAGGTGCATGCTTTATGCATTCGCTTCAACAAAGTACATATCAATCTCTCCCTTATTCTTCGCTTGAATTTTTCCGCGGTGTGTGCAGGTGAATTTTTCTTTTACTAATTCATAAGTGCTTCCGCTGATGTTTACTTTTCCTGCTTCGCCGCTTGATTCCATTCGTGATGCAATGTTTACTGTATCGCCCCATATATCGTAAGCGAATTTTTTTACTCCCACAATTCCGGCAACAACGGGACCGGTATGGATGCCGATTCGTATTTCAAATATTTCTTTGCCATCACTTTTTCTTTTTGCTAAATGTTGCTGCATGAAATTTTGAATTTCCATTGCTGCACTTACTACATCGGTTGCGTTTGTTTTATTCATAACTGGCAATCCGCCTGCACACATATAAGCGTCACCAATTGTTTTTATTTTTTCAATGTTGTGTTTTGAAATGATTTCATCGAATGCTTTGAAGCAACAATGAATTTCCGCAACCAATTCAGAAGGAGAAAGTAGTTCAGAGATTTTAGTAAAGTTTTTAAAATCAGTGAACATAACTGTTACATCATCAAACTGTTTTGCATCGGCACTTCCTTTTGCTTTTAATTCTTCGGCAACTTCTGATGGAAGAATGTTGAGCAATAATTCATCACTTAATTTTTTCCCTTTCTTAATTCTGTTTCGTTGTGTGAAAAAGACTACTGCAAAAAGCATAACAACAATAAATCCAACAATGAATCCATTACTGATTAGTTTTTGTCTTGTTATTTTTTCTTCCGCTATTGCATCTTTCTTTTCCTGTTCCTTCTTCATAACTGCTGTGCGTTTGTCATACTCATACTGAAACTGATTTTGCAACGAGACCTTTCTGTTCTTTTCGTTCTGCACACTGTCGCGCATTAACACATAAACATCATTCATCTCCAACGCATTTTTCCAATCGCCTTTTGCGCGATATAATTTCTGAAGGTTACCTGCCGCATTGCGAATGTCAGCAGGGTATCCGAGTTCCTTTGCTGTTTCAAATGAGCGATGTAGCAGTGCATCCGCCTTCGAAATATTTTTCAGTGCGAGATAAGCACTACCCAGAAGA
>JAHEZG010000282.1 GCA_023251195.1 Chitinophagaceae bacterium
AATAAAAATAGGTGCCTGCAGGCAGCATACTAACATCTGTTGCAATTGAATGTTTACCTGATAATTGAAATCCTAATTCAGTAGTTTTTATAATTCTTCCTGATGCATCCACAAAATCAACCCACATATTAGAAGGAGCACTAATTGCAAAATTAAGAATAACAGAATTATCAACAGGGTTTGGAAACGCTCTGAAAAGCGATAAATCCCTGAGTGTGATTGCACTGTTTCCAATTGAAGAATCAGGAATAAAAACAGGCCAAATCCAATAATCAGCATTTAATCCATATGATCCTGCGCCATTATTTAATGGAATAAAAGTACTGTTTGACTTCATTACATAAGCTTGCTGATTTCCGCTGTAACAATTTTGCGGAGTCATGTAAACCGCTATTGTATCGCCTGTGGCAGTAGGTAATTCAATAGAAGCGAAAAATGAATCGGCCATATATATAACTCCAGGAAAAGGAAAGGTGGTAAATAATCCGGAGAAAGAATTGGTATCAATATCTGCCATAGTTAATGGATCAGTAACAGCCATAAAAGAATCGGGACCATGTGTAAGCGGATCAACAGAATACATTTTCGCTACCACATTTACATTAATTGCATTGCTCTTTTTTCCAAATAGTGCGAGTATGGTATATACTCCGCCACTTCCACTCACTCCAAATTTTTGCATTATTTCTTTATCGCCATTCGAATTGTTTCCACCAATGTATCCATGAGCAGGTAAGTTTAATTTATAAATTTTCAGTGTATCGCCACACAATCCAAAGCCCAGACTGTCCTGCGAACTTGGAATTAGTGTGTCGTAATATAAACGGGTGGTTGCACCCGGGTGTTTGATATCTTGCGACAAAATTTCTTTTGCTGTGTGATAACCTGGTTGGGCTATCGCTAAATCAGCTGAAATAAAAATTAAAATAACCATGGAAGCATAAAAGTGTTTTTTCATTTTATGTGTTTTTATTTTAAACAAAAATAATTTTAAATCGGAAATCTTTTGTTAGCATTTTGCACAACAATTTTGAAAGTGCACGATGAGTAAATTATTTACAGCTAAGGAATATATAAAGTACCTGATTGCCGGAAAGTCAAAATATTACATCCACTCTCCTTTTGTTTTTGAATTCGTTAATGAAGTATTAAATGATAAGCGCTGTTTTTATTGCTATGAAGAAATTGAATCTTACAGAAAGTTGTTGCGCAAAAAAGATTCAGTAATTGAAATTGAAGATTATGGTGCAGGATCTCAGTTCGAAAAGAAAAACAAACGAAGCATATCATTCATCACAAAAACCTCATCAGCTCCAGAAAAATATGCACAACTGCTTTTCAGAATTGTTGAATTTTATAACTGTAAAAACTTGTTAGAACTTGGGACTTCGCTTGGCATTACCTCACTTTATTTATCAGCAGGTAACCGTCAATCCTGCGTATATTCCATTGAAGGAAGCAAGGCCATTGCTGATGAAGCAAAAAAAACATTCGAGCAATTTAGCCGAACCAACATACAATTAACACATGGATTGTTTGATGAAAAACTTTTGCCTGTTTTAAATAAAATCAAGCGACTTGATTTTTTATACCTCGATGGCAATCACCGCCTGAAACCAACTCTTGATTATTTCAACACCTGCCTTCCGTTTCTTCACGAAAATTCAATTGTTGTGCTTGATGATATTTATTGGAGCACAGAAATGATGCAGGCATGGATAGAAATAAAAAAACACCATTCAGTTACATTAAGCATTGACCTGTTCCGAATGGGAATTCTGTTTTTTAGAAAAGACCGGAGCAAAGAACACTTCCGTTTGTATTTCTGATTTTCACAATCTCTTATTTTCGTTTAGGTTTGTTGCAAACACCAAACAACCAATGACGCATAGGTTTTTCCTGCTATTACTTCTGCTTCCCTTTGTATCTAATGCTCAAACAGATGAAAATATTTTCTCGCAGAAACTTGAAAATGGATTAACATGCATTGTAATCGAAAACCCAACCGTGCCCTTAGTTACTATAGAATGGGTGGTGCGCGATGGAGTAACCTATGAATCCAACGATGTAAAAGGTTATTGCACTTTACTTCAGAAATTATTTTTCGCTGCAAACAAGGATTTTCCATCAGGCGATTTAATGAAATTAAAACTTCAGCAATTGGGCGCTAAAACAGGCACCAATCAAAGCGAGGAACATGCTGCTGTTTTCCTCACCTGCTCAAAACGAAATTTCGAAAATGCTTTAAAACTTTTTATGAGTTGCCTGAAGCAGCCGTTGTTTCAAATGGAAGAAGTTGATTCTGCTTTGAATGAAGTTTTATCGGAACAATCTCAAATTCAAGGCGATCCGTATTTTTTATTCGATCAGCAATTGGATAAAATATTATTTCAAAATGCAATGGAAAGTAAAAATGCATTGGTTACATCAAAAATTGCATCGGCTGCGTCACCTGAAAAATTAAGCGAGTATCAAAAACTATTTTATGCTGCAAATAATTCGTGCCTGGTTATTTCAGGCGATGTAAATCATAAAGATGTTTTTCAAAAAGCGGCAAATACTTTTAATGCATTAGTAAAAAATAATCAACTCCCAACTGATGTTTATCCTTCTCCGAATTACGATGGCCTGAATTTCTCATCTCAATTTGTTGTAGAAACCCCAATGGCACAAAATCCATTATTGGTTATTTCGTTTCCTGTGCCTGATTTGCGCGAAAATCCATTCACCGCCTATTCAGGTGAGTTGCTGGAAGCATTGATTAACTCAGCTTCCTCTTCTTTGAATAAAAATTTAGTTTCGAATGGGTATGCTTACCAAGTAAGCGCAAGATATCGTAAAATGAAATTCGGTTCTTCATTCGATTTTATCATTGCGCCAAAGCCTGAAAAATTTGGTGAGTGTTACGATAAAGCACGGATTGAAATAAATGCCCTTGCTGATTTTAACAGTTACACACCTGAACAAATAAAACAAGCTGCTCAGATTTTATATTCGAACTATGCCTTTAACAGCGAAAAGGCAAGCCAAACAGCAAATTTCATTGGGGCCAATTGGGCAAAAACAAATTTGGTTACACAAAAAAACATTAACGAGCTGCTCGACGAATTAAAAGGAATGAACGCCGTAATAAATTATTGCCAACTCTACTTGAAAAACAAACCATTTGCTGCTGGTCTATTAATTTCTCCTTCACAAAAAATAAATTTCAATTCACCTGCTGTACTAACTTCCTCTTTACAATTGAATGATTATAAAATTTCATTCACAAAAAGCGATGATCAGATTTTTGATCTGCAGAATAAAGAAATGATAAACAGTTTTGCTCAACTGCTTAAAATAAATCCACAACTAAAAATTGAATTGATTGCCAATCAGGATGAAGTGGAAAAAAAAGAAACTGCCAAAGCAAGGTTTCTATCAGTATATAAAATGCTGGAAACAGCTGGAACACCGGAAGCAATGCTTGATCAAATGGTTGTTTCACTTTATATCCGACACAGTGAAAACGAAGATCAATTAAAAAATAACATGACCGTTCAGTTTAAATTGTTAATGCCATGAAATCAAAATTCCATACGCTCTTATTAATTCTGCTTTTTGTTTATAGTGCCGGCATTGCACAAAGTGTTTTTAAAGGAACGAAAACAAATTTCAATACCAACGGCAAAACCGATTTTAATTTTGTACGCTCTTTTGCAACGGTTGGCACGCAATACATATCAACCTACAAACTCACCGAAATTGCTGATGGAAAACAATTCGGTACAATAAAAGTGGTGAACGATAAACCTTCATTTAAAATTTCTATACAATTAATTATTGATGCAGATACTTCGGTATTTGTTATTAATTATATTGATTCACTTGGAAGCATTTTTGGATTGAAAGGCACATTTAAAAAGGAGCCTGTAAATAAATATCCACTGTCGATTGCTTTTCTTACCGACAATAAAACTTACCTTAAAGTAAATCAGGTAATCAGAAAAAATACCGCTTCACCTGAACACTTTTTGATGGAACGGATTTTTGCCGAAGACTTAACAACCAACACTACTGTACTTTCTAAATATAAAGGCACTCAGCCATCCGGCAATGCAAATAAAATTTTAACAATGTCGGATTTTGGTGTGCCGAATGCAAATGCAACCAATCCGGTGCAACAAAATCCGAATACATCACCAGTAGTTTCTTCAAAAGAAAACACACCTGTTCCAATTACCACTCCGCCTGTATCAAATGTATTAAATGCCACAACCCAACCACCATCAACTGCCCCTGTAAAAATAAAACCAACCAATAGCACTGTTAAAGATTTTTCAATTGATAGCATCAGAACCATTTTGAAACCGGTTGCCAATGAAGTGGTATCAGTGCAATTATTTATTGGAGGCGGCACTTCCAATTACACAGTTGCCAAGGAAGGCATTGAATCGTTTGCTTTAAACTGGGCACTACACGGCGGAACAAAAACCATGACTGCCGAACAGGTTCAAACAAAAATGGAGCAACTGGGAATTACCATCAATTACAATAACACTCCGGATTATTCTATCATCAGCATGAATTGCCTTCGAAAACAATTTGACGAATGCTGGCAACTTTTTACTGACCTCATAGCGCGCACAGGATTTCAAACAGATGTGTTTGAAACTGCCCGTAATGAAGTTGCATCCAATTCAACGGCTCAAAACGGATTTGATGTTTTGAAACAAATAGCCATGAGCTATTCATTTGTTGGTAAACAATACGATAAAAACCCAATCGGCTCTACAGCCTCCATTAACAAATTAACTCCAGATGAAGTGAAAAAATATTATGCTTCAATCATGGTTCGCAAAAGGCTTACATTGGTTGTGTGTGGTAATTTATCGGCAGATGATATGAATCAAAAAATACGAAATGGATTTAAAGGTATATCAACCGGAACAAGTTCATCAACACCATTCGGCGGAATTGATTTTAATGGTTCTACTTTCAAATTTGTAAGTGCAAACGACAATGGTGTTAATCGAATCATCGGACTTTGTGCAGCGCCTGATGCAGGCAGTTCAGATGAAGCAGCACTAACTATTGCATTAGCAATATTGAATTCAAGAATAAATAATG
>JAHEZG010000283.1 GCA_023251195.1 Chitinophagaceae bacterium
AATTTAGCGCATAATTTAAAACGAATTGAAAAGGGAAAACCAACCATTGAATTTGAATACAAAGACTTAGGTTCAATGGCAACCATTGGCAGAAACAAAGCAGTAGTGGATTTACCATTTGTTAAATTCAGCGGGTATTTCGCCTGGCTAACCTGGATGTTTTTACACCTCATGCTTATACTCAGTGTGCGCAATAAACTCATCATTTTTATTAATTGGGCTTGGGCATATATCACAAAGGATACTTCGTTGCGATTGATACTTACACAAAGTAAAAAGAAGGAGAACAGCGCACCTTTTTGAAATTTATTTTGTGCTCAATCATTCTTTCAAAAAAATCTTTTTCCATTCGATTTCATCCTTCTTCAGAGAAATAAAATAAACTCCGGACGGAAGTTGTGCAATAGCTAAAGGATAATTGGTTTGAGTTATTTTAATTTTTTCGCTTAGCATTCTTCTTCCAATTCTATCAGTAACAGTCAACAGACTTCCCGTCAACAGATTGCCACCAATTATTATTTCGTTATTTGCAGGATTCGGATAAATGAAATTTTCAGAATTGTTTAACGCATCAATTCCATTAATAATAAACGGTGTTGAAGTTCCTATACACGAATTAGAATCACTTGCTGTAACAGTATAGGAACCAGCACTAATTGTTCCACACCAATTGTTTGTTGCACCTGCAATCATGCTTCCATCATGATACCATTGAAAATTGCTATTGGCATTCATGCAGAACAAAGTATCGCTCGATTGTGTGATAAACGGAATTACTGCGGGATGAACCACCACATTAATAGTAACTCCAAGAAACTGTGTAAAGTCAGGACATATATCTGGAGCACCACTTACAGTATAAGAACCTGATTGAGTTACAAGGTATGTTGTGTCTGTTGCCCCGCCGATTACATTTCCGTTTTCGTACCATTGCATATTAAACTGATTGGGCGAAAGCATGGTCAGAATCATAGTATCTCCTTCACACAAATTACTGCCGATTCCATCAAACCATCCTAAATCACCTGACGATTGAACTGTTACCGGAAGAAATGCCCATCCATCCACCAACACAGGCGATGATATAATTGCCGGGCAAGTATCAAGAGACACCTCAACTGTGAAATTGCTTCCTGCATCATTCATTGAACTCACTTGGTATGATTGGTTGGTTGCACCGGGAATTAAGTTACCGTCTTTATACCATTGATAAGTATCAAACAATTGAGTTGTAATCAATGTATCCAATGTATTCGGACAAAGTATAGGTGCCGTTGGATTTATCACCAGAGTGTAATTGCAAACATTCACTGCTGATATAAAACCAAAATCACTCAGTGGTCTTCTCCAAACTGCGTTACGGAAAAATCCTGCATAGATGTAGGTACTGTCCCTTTCCAATCCCTGAACCGCATTATTCGGATATGGATCGAAGCCCATGCTTGAATCTTCGAACGATGCACCGAAGTCTTCAGAATAAAATATTCCTAAAGCGTTTCCGAAGAAAACATAATTCTCCCATGCAAGCACACTGAAGCCACCGCTACCGCTTGGTATCCCTGTACCAACAGGATTCCATGTAACACCATTGTCTGCACTCATCCAGTTGTCGGTTGCAATGCCGCCTGCATACATGTGATTACTTCCACCTGCATCCATTGACACAATATCTATAGGACCGGTTGAAACAAGTGACCATGTAACACCGTTATTGACTGAACGATACATTCCACTGGTAATAGTAAAAGACAAGATATATGCGCACACCACATTTCCGTTTACGGCGAAACCTGTTGCATCGGCATCACCAATAATATTCGAAGCATTCCATGTCAACCCGTTGTTGTTGCTGTAATAAAGTCCTTCCCCGGTTCCGGCTACTATTTTGCTTCCTGATTTTGCAAGCGAACTGATGTGTAACATTCCTGTGCCTGATTGATAAGGAAGCCCTGTAAATATGTGTGTCCATGTTGCTCCATTATCATCAGAACGAAAGAGACCGAACCATCCACTGCCCGCCAATAATATATTCGGAGTAACACTCAGTACTGCAAAAATATTTGCACTTGAAAGTGTATCAAGCGGAATCGTTGTTCCGATCTTGCTCCATGTATTCCCTTGGTTAGTTGATGCATACACACCATTGTATTGTGTACCTGCAATTAACTTGCTGCCATCAAAGAAGAGCGTGTTATTAATATCCGATGCCGGTTCAAAATCACTGAGTGGCACTTGCATCCAGCTTGTTCCGGTGAGCGACGAATAAATACCAATCTCTTCAAATGATAATAACATTTTACCTGCACTGATAATAAAATTGTAACACTCACCTTTTGTATCTCTCAGTCCTGATTGCGACACTAAGTTCCACGAGGCGCCCCAGTCCGTTGATGCGAACACGCCCTTCTTACTTCCTGCATATACTGTATTACCAATGCACCCGAAACCCACCACACGCATGAAGTAATCGGGGTCCACCTCAATACCGGGGTTCCAATTGAAGCCACCATCATAGGTAACGAATACACGGTTGTTCGCTGCTGCGAATATGGTATCACCATTTGCCCAGAAGTGTTGTATCACACTGAATGCTGTAACACCCTGGTCAACATACCAACCTGTACCAATCGTATCAGTATAGAAAATATAATTATCTGATTCAACCATGAGTCGTGGTGCGCGATATACAATAGCGAAGTTGTTTGAAAAGCCGAATGAACCCTGACTGATATCAACCCAAGAATTACCATGATCAGTTGAAGACCATACACCAGAACTATTGGTTGCAATCACAACCACTGTATCCATCATGGTCATATCGTTTACAAAAACTGTTGCAATACCCGTATTGGCGGCTTGCCAGGTAACACCCATATCGGCTGATCGATACACTCCCGAACCTAATGTACCCGCATATACATAGCTGCCATCGTACAACAATGAATGAACGCTTTTATTTTCAATACCTGTGTTAGCGGCTATCCAAATGTTGCCGTTGTCGGTACTCTTATAAATTCCTTGTGCATCAGTTCCGGTAAATAATATACCACCAGCATTATAAGTACATAAAACAGTTGAGCCTTGTGGTCCACCGGTTTTAATCCATTGTGCATTAGTGGAAGAAAAAATAAAAAGGATGAAGATAAATACGCTGGATGTGAAAATATTTTTCATGTGTGTTTTGATTTGGTACAATAAAATTAACACAATTGAAATCGCATTTCCTAACCAAAGATTTCAATTAAAAAAAAGAAAAATAAT
Source organism: Chitinophagaceae bacterium (assembly GCA_023251195.1). Lineage (GTDB taxonomy): Bacteria > Bacteroidota > Bacteroidia > Chitinophagales > UBA10324 > UBA10324. The sequence goes on from JAHEZG010000283.1 coordinate 3,262, forward strand.
GAATACTGTGGCATGAAGTTAGAATTTACCTTCAGTAATAAATTATGAAATCATGAATACACTAATCAAAATTTCAGATAGAATAAAGGAAGAAAACCAACGGCACTATGATTTGCTTATTGGATTTATAACCCACAAATTATCATTGATGGAAAGATTAATTCATTCTTTCAGTCGGTTTATTCATTCAGATTCCAAGGTAAAAGGATTGAAGTTCTACACTGAATTTCCATCCGGAATTATCTCACCAGTGTTTAAACAATTAAAAGCTAATAGCTACAAAGTTGTTGAAGGAATAGCCGATAAAAGGAAAGCAAAAAAAATGCGCTCACAGAATTTAATAATTTTTGTTTATGATGATTATTGTTGATCTTAAGAGTAGAATTAATTTTACACTTCGTGTAATTTAGTAATCATCGGTTATTTGAATCCTTGTTTCCTTCTTATCTTTAAAAAAATAAAAAACCCCGACAGTAAACTGTCGGGGTTTTTTTAATGATTCAAAAATTATTTTACCTGTACTGGTTTATATAATTTCCTTTCTCATCAAACCAGATTCTATCGGCGTTCATCATTCCGATATAATAATTTTTTCCATCAGCAGTTGTAACCTGGTAAACTTTTCCATACTGATTATCCGGGAAAATGGATTTGAAATAATCCTTCGCATTAGTCGGCAGTGTGGTTGCATCCACTTCGGTTTCCCAACTCTTTTTTGTTCCCCTGGAATCATAAATCACATGCATTTCTTTTCCATTGGTGGTGTAACTCACCATGTAATCTTTTCCGTATCCATACCATGTTACATCTCCCGGATTTGTAACTGCTGAGGTAAAGACCTGATTGACTGTTGAAGGAACCATTGCGTTATCAATCCGCTGCGGATAATTGTTGTCAGTATTATTCCATTGCGGTTTTTGAGTAGTGGTGCCCGGTTGGGTTTGTGCGAATGCTGCACTCATGCAAAGCAGGAGTGAAGCGATTAAAAAATTTCTTTTCATAATTAATTGTTTTTGTAATTACAAAAACAACAAATTAAATACCCGAATGAAATGTGAGTTTTAAGATAGAAATTTTAATCAGCAAATAATAAAAGCGAGGAAATGTGTGAATTTATTTTCCTGATTCAGAAAACTTTTCCCCTGATTAAAATATGTAAGGAAGTATTCTTCTTCGGAAATCATTATAAAATGAAATTAAATTCCTGATACTGTTACACTGTTATATTTTTCAGATTATCCCAAACACCGAAAACCTGCAACAGCCACAACACTAAAATTATGACCACTACTGCATTTAGAATGTTTTTAATGGTTGCCTGCATTGGAATGTAACGGTTGATAAGCCATAGCAATACTCCAACTACAATAATGGTGATGATGACGGTTAAGAGAGGCATAAAAAATTGTTTTTGATTCATACAAAGAATATCAAAGTTGATGCCCTTGAATAATTGAACAGTATTTTATTTTAGCTAAGTGAAAATAAAATACGCACAGCATTTGCCTGTACCCATTTAAATCTTTCCGTATGAAAAAAATAACAGCAATAATCGGTTTAGTACTTATCATTTATTCGTGTGCTAAGGTTCCCATTACAGGAAGAAAACAATTACACATTCTACCCGAAAGTCAAGTGGTCGCTTTAAGCTTAACTCAGTATCATGATTTTCTTTCAACGAATCAGGTAGTTGTTTCCGGTACAGAAGTTCAAATGGTAAAAAATGTTACAGGCAAATTAACCGAAGCAGTAAAAAAAGTTATGGCGCAAACCGGCAACTCCTCACAAATTGCAGGGTTCAACTGGGAAGTAAACCTTGTTCAGAAAAA
>JAHEZG010000284.1 GCA_023251195.1 Chitinophagaceae bacterium
ATTAATTGGTGGAAAGCTTATCTTAAATTCAAAAAAACTATCTTTTGAAATTAGTCCAGTTGGAAAAACAAGCTATACGCTAATTTGTCTTCCATCTGTTGATACCGACCAACTGTGGGTAACAGTATTGCAGGAGTCTGGTATTGAATATACTTCTAAGAAAAATGTTTTAATTGAAGATGGTGTAATGTTTATTGAAACCTGCATAATGAATGAAGGAGGTAATAAGATTAATAGCAACCGGCCAATCAAAAAAAAATGAGGTTACTATTTTATATTGTTAATTAACATCAGTTTTCCATTTTCATTTTCATTTTTATCTTTCGGAAGAATTATTTAACAAAATCCCTGCTTCAAAATGAAAAAGATTTTAAAAGTTTTAATTATCATTCTAATTGTAGTTGTAGTACTTGCCGGAGGTTTCGCGCTCTTTATTTCAATGAGAGGAATTCCTAATTACGGAGCCAAGGACCCGGGTATTAAAATTGTACCCGATTCAATTCGCATTGAGCGAGGTCGTGTATTGGCTGGTATGTTGTGTGCTGATTGCCACATGAATAGCGATACCAGAAAATTAACAGGAGCTGATATGGATCCTGAGCACAAATTGCCTTTCGGAAATTTATTTTCGCAAAACATTACACAAGATAAAACTGTTGGCATCGGTGACTGGACTGATGGTCAAATAATTTATTTGCTGCGCACAGGAATAAAACGCGATGGACAATACGCTCCGCCGTGGATGGCAAAACTGCCAAACATGAGTGACGAAGACATTGCATCAATCATTTCATTTCTGCATTCCAACGATCCAATGGTTGTTGCCGATGCAACTCCCGACAAGCCATGTGAACCAAGCTTTTTCGCAAAATTTTTAGCGCTTGTAGCTTTCAAGCCTTTCCCATATCCTGATCATGTTGTAGCACAGCCGGATACTTCAAATAAAGTGGAGTGGGGGAAATACCTTGTTTGGAACCTGGATTGTTTCAGCTGTCATTCGCTGGATTATGCAAAGAATGATTACCTCACACCAACAAATTCAGCAGGTTATTTAGGGGGAGGGAATAAAATGCCGGAAGGTATTTATTCAGCTAATCTTACTCCAGATAATGAAACAGGAATCGGTACTTGGACTGAAGAACAATTTGTAAAAGCACTTCGTTTTGGAATTAAACCTGCAGGAACCGTTCGTTTGCCAATGAAGCCCTACTTATTATTAAGTGAATCTGAAGCAAAAGCAATTTATGAATACCTGCGAACTGTTCCTCCAATAAAAAATGCTGTGAACAGAAGTTAATTAATCTATTATGAAAAAACTCCCCATTCTGATTTTGTTCAGAATGGGGAATTTTGTTTTATGAACAAAAATATTTTTTTTCAAAGATCAAGTAAACCACCGGGCATTAATAAACCGATGGTTTTTTTACGGTCATTGATATCAAGGTTGTATTCATTTACCAACGGAATCATCACCAACTTATCATTATAATATACATGAACGATTGGATGCGAAGGCATATCAAATACTTCATCAACCAATCCAATGAATCCAAGTTTCTCGTCGGTTACCTGATAACCCACTAAGTAATCAAGGTTATCAAACTTCTTTGGTTTTTTCAGGTTGGTTTCTTCAGTATAAATTTCTTTGCCGTGTAATGCTTCAGCTTTGGTGCGGTCGTTAATTCCTTCCATTAAAAAAAGTGAATGGCCGGTATCAGCCATTTCATATTCATCTACAAAATAGGGGATATTTGATTCTTTGAGTTTGATGTAAAGCACTTTCACTTTCTTCAATCGCGCAACAAATTCAGGTTCCACAAAAGCCTGCACATGACCTTTCAGGCCTTTGGCTTTCGATAGTTTTCCTATTCTGATTAATTTTAAATCATTCTCCATTGGTTGTAAAAATAAAAAGCCACCCGACAAATGCGGATGGCTTTTTGAAAATTTAATGAATCAATTTTTATTCAGCGGTAGCAGCAGGTGCAGCTGCTGCTGCTTCACCTTTTTTGCTTTTCTTTTTGCGAGCTGGCTTTGCTTTTTTAGCAGCATCGAGCACTGAATTTTTATGAGCTTCAGTCCATGCAGCCATTTTAGCGTCTGCAATTTCCTGAGTCAACACACCTTTTTTTACCCCTCGGGTTAAGTGTTTTTGAAACATCACTCCTTTGTAAGAAAGTATTCGCCGAACAGTATCAGTAGGCTGAGCACCTTTCTGCATCCAGTCTAATGCCTTAGCGGCATCAAGAGTAATGGTTGCGGGAATCGTGGTCGGGTTGTAACTACCGATGTTTTCAATAAAGCGGCCATCTCTCGGCGAACGAGAATCGGCAATTGTGATGTGATAAAAAGGAGCTTTCTTTCTACCCATCCGTTGTAAACGAATCTTTACAGACATTGCTTTGTGTGGTTAATTTTTAAAAAGTTTATCCCGATTTTTTCGGGAGCGCAAAGATATTCGGATAACGATGATAACAAAATGTTTTTAGTGATTAGCGAATAGCATTTAGCTGTTAGCTTTTAGCCATCAGCGTCTTTAGTATTTCCTAATAGCTAAATGCTAAAAGCTAACAGCTTACCTTGTCGGCATTCCTTTAAACGGACGGCCTGATGCACTCATTTTGTTAAATGATTTCATCATTTTTTTCATGTCATCGAACTGCTTTATAAACTGATTCACTTCCTGAATGGTATTGCCACTTCCATATGAAAGTCGTTTCCGTCTGTTGCCATTTAAAACTTCGGGGTTGCTTCTCTCTTCTGGAGTCATTGCCAAAATGATGGCTTCTACTTTTTTGAATGAATCATTATCGAGATCTATATCCTTCATCGCTTTTCCCATTCCCGGAATCATTCCCATTAAATCCTTGATGTTTCCCATTTTCTTAATCTGATTCAATTGATTTAAAAAATCAGTGAAGTCAAATTGATTCTTGCGAATTTTTTTCTGAAGAATTTCTGCCTGTTTTTCATCGTATTGCTCTTGCGCTTTTTCAACCAAAGAAACAATATCACCCATTCCTAAAATCCGTTGCGCCATACGATCAGGATGGAACAAATCAATGTTCTCCATCTTCTCACCGGTACCCACAAATTTAATTGGCTTGCTAACTTCATACTTAATTGAAAGCGCTGCACCACCTCTCGTATCACCATCCAATTTTGTTAATACTACTCCATCAAAATTTAATCGCTCGTTAAATGCTTTTGATGTGTTGATTGCATCTTGCCCGGTCATTGCATCCACCACAAATAAGGTTTCATCAGGCTTCACTGCATTTTTGATGGCTGCAATTTCATTCATCATCTGCTCATCAACCGCTAAGCGACCGGCAGTATCAATGATTACCACATTGAATCCTTTTTGCTTAGCAATGTCAACAGCATTTTTTGAAATCTGAACAGGATTATTATTTCCTTCTTCAGTATAAACTTCAACACCGATTTGTGAAGCAAGAATTTTTAATTGCTCAATAGCAGCCGGACGATATATATCACATGCAACGAGCAACACGCTTTTATTTCTTTTTGTTTTTAAAAGGTTGGCAAGCTTAGCAGAGAAAGTGGTTTTACCTGAACCCTGCAAACCCGACATTAATATCACCGATGGATTTCCTTTTAAATTGAGGTCAGCTGCTTTTCCGCCCATTAACGAAGTCAGTTCATCAGCAACCAACTTCACCATTAACTGTCCGGGGTTAATGGCATTTAATACTTTTTCGCCAAGTGCTTTTTCTTTTACAGAGTCAGTAAATTCTTTAGCAATTTTATAATTCACATCCGCATCAACCAGCGCTCTGCGAATTTCTTTTACCGTAGCAGCAATATTCAGTTCGGTTAATCTTCCTTCACCTTTAATATTTTTAAATGCACTCTCGAGTTTCTCGCTTAAACTTTCAAACATCTTTTTAAGATTTTTTTTGGGGCAACAAAAAAATAGTATTCCTTGCTATAAACAAAACCGCCCCGATAATTATCGGGGCGGTTAAAAATTTTATCAGGCAAAAATTATTCTGAAATTTCTTTCAGCGAAAAACTGCTGGTTCCGTTTTTAATTTTTATAATTAATGGATTGGATAAATCATTCAAAACATAAAAGTCAACACCGGTGTTGTTAGCATCAATTGATTTGGCGTGAATTACTTCAACTGATTTTAAAACACCATTTAATTTAATTTCAATTTTTTCGATACCGGCATTTACTACACCATGCATTTTTTCAGAACCGTGTAAATAAAAGGTAGTTTTTCCTTGAAGCAATTCTGTAATCATTCCTTTGCTGATCCAAAAGAAACCAAATTCACCGGTTTGATCGTCGAATAATTCAGTTGCAATTTTTCTTCCTGAATTAAATGATTCATTTGAAAGAATTACTTTACCAAATAATGCATCAGTGATTTTCCATTTAAAAGAAATGGTTGGAACAATTGTATTTACAACTACGGTCGCGTCGCTAATTCCGGTTGCTGATTTTATTTCATAAATCAACTTCGAGCCACCTTTTAAATTAAGTGCCGGAGTTTGTGCTTTCAAAGTAAAGACAACAGCCAATAGAACAATTAATGCTCCGAGCGATATGGCAACTGTTTTTGATAGTGAAATTGTTTTCATTTTTTTTTGATTTTTAGGGTGTTTAAATTTTCAGCCAAGATATGATTTTAAAAGTTTACTGCGGGTAGCACCGCGTAACTTATTTATGGCTTTATCTTTAATTTGTCTTACCCTTTCACGAGTTAAACTGAATCTTTCGCCAATATCTTCAAGCGACATTGGGTGTTCAACGCCAATTCCAAAGTATAATTTAATTACATCTTTTTGACGATCAGTTAAAGTGCTCAAAGAACGATCTATTTCTTTTCGAAGTGAATCTTTGTATTCGAGTAAATCATCAGTAGCAGTGGCGCCAGAATTTGGAATAACATCAAGCAATGAATTATCTTCCCCCTCAACAAATGGCGCATCAACAGAAACATGTCGTGCGGCTATGCCCAATGTGGTTTCAACTTCTTCTGTATTTATTTCTAAAACTTCAGCTAATTCTTCCGGACTCGGTTCTCGTTCATATTGCTG
>JAHEZG010000285.1 GCA_023251195.1 Chitinophagaceae bacterium
ATGGTCGCCGAATACCGGATTGAGTGCGAACACAGGTGCAACAGTAACAGCAAATCCAACTGTAACTACTACTTATACTGCAACTGCAATTACAACAAGCGGATGCCAAACAACGGATACCGTTTTAATAGTTGTTCATCCAATTCCGAATGTTGGTTTAGTACCGGCATCAGTTATTCAATGTGCAGGTACAAGTATTATTATGAATGCATCCGGTGCAACAAATTATTTATGGTCACCGAGTATTTCATTGAGTGCATCAACAGGCTCAACTGTTAATGCAAGTCCGTTTACCAATACAACTTACACAGTAATCGGAACTGATTTGAATGGATGTAAAGATTCAGCATTCTCACAAATAACTGTTTATCCTTTACCACCAATCAATGCAGGAATTGATATTTCAGTTTGTCATACACCAATAACAGTAACACTCACAGGGTTCACACCCCAAGGCGGAACATGGAATGGAACAGGAATTACAGATCCGATAAATGCTGTGTTTGATCCAATGGTTTCCGGATTGGGAACATTCACAGTTTTCTATTCTGTAATTAATGCAAATGGTTGCACCAACCTTGATTCAATTCATATTTCTGTTACACCTACCACTTGGCCGGTTGCCGGCCCAGGAGATACATCTTGTTTCTTCTCACCTTTATTAGTGCTAACCGGAAATTCGCCTGCCGGTGGTTATTGGAGTGGTTTCGGAATTGTAAATAATTTAAGTGGAACTTTTAATCCCACACTTGCAGGTCCGGGTTTACATCCTGTTTTTTATTCAATAGGTTCAGGACAATGCACTACGAGCGATACCACATTTGTTTTAGTGCAACCTGCTCCGAATCTTTTAATCGTTCCTGTATTGCCGCAATTGTGTATTGGTTCTTCAGTACAAATTACTGCGAGTGGTGCAAGCACTTACTCTTGGTCACCATCAACAAATATTTCTTCAACTACAGGAGCAATTGTAACAGTGAACCCAACAATTACAACACAGTATATTTTAAGCGGTACTGATGCATTGGGTTGTTCAAACAGTTTGCCTGTAACAGTTGTAGTAAATCCACTACCAAATGTGAATGCCGGAAATAATCAGAATGTTTGTTTGTATGCAACACCATTCAACATGTTTGGATTTAATCCTGTTGGTGGTTTCTGGACAGGAACAGGAGTGACAAATGGTTTTCAGGGAACATTTGATCCCACCGTTTCAGGTGTTGGTCAGTTCGTAATAAATTACAGTGTTACAAATTTGAATGGCTGTACTAATGATGATTCATTATTGGTTACAGTTATTCAACCGCAAACCGGAATTGTTGGACCTGATGATACCACTTGTGTGAATGCACCTGCATTTAACTTAACCGGTTTTTCTCCTGCGGGAGGAACCTGGAGCGGACAAGGAATTACCAATCCATCACTCGGAACTTTTAATCCAACATTGGCTACTGTTGGAAATCATATTTTGGTTTACTCACCTGCACCTTCACAATGTTTTTATAAAGATTCATTGGTGATGACGGTGTTGCCTGTTCCAACGCTAACAGTAATTGCAGGAAGCACAAGCATTTGTCAGGGGCAAACCTCCAATATTGTTGCTTCTGGCGGTTTAACATATACCTGGTCGCCTGCAACCGGACTGGATGTTACAACAGGTTCAAGTGTGAATGCTTCGCCAATTGTTACAACTACTTACACCGTTTCTACAACCAACTTAAGTGGATGTATTATTTCCTCCACCATTGTTATTACTATTAATCCAATTCCATCAGTAAATATTAATCCGAACAACCCAAGTATTTGTCTGGGTCAAAATGCAAATCTGATTGCGAGTGGTGCAACAACTTATAATTGGTCGCCTGCAGGTGGATTAAATTCTTCAACCGGAAACAGTGTGCTGGCTTCGCCTCCGATTTCAACTATGTACACAGTTACCGGAATCAGCGCTGCAGGATGTGCAAACATTGATTCAGTTTTTGTAACGGTATTTAATCCGCCGCAAATTCAATTAACTCCCGTTAACAATTGGATTTGTAATGGAACCTCAACCGTGCTGAATGCAAGTGGTGGATTCACCTATACCTGGTCACCAATTTCTACTTTATCATCTTCAACTGGTGCAAGTGTTACAGCTTCACCTACTGTAACTACAACCTATACAGTAACCGGAGTAGATATAAATGGATGCGCAGCAAATGCAACCGCACAAATAATTGTTTATCCGCCGCCGGTAACTTTCAGCCAACCGAATCCTGCAATTTGCCGTGGAGATTCTACAACAATTACTGCTAATGGAGCGCTCACCTATGTATGGGCTCCATTGACCGGACTTTCATCAGGCAGCGGAAATACAGTGACTGTTTTTCCTTCGGTAAATACAACTTACACTATCATCGGAACAGATGTTAATGGATGCACTGCAGCATGGCCACTTGCGGTTGTTGTGCATTTTCCTGTTATGAATATTGCGCCTGACTCAACATCAATTTGCGATGGACAATCAACAAACATAATTTCCAATGGTGCAGTATCGTATCAATGGTTTCCGGCAGCAGGTTTAAATTCTACTGTTACTTCAACTGTAACTGCGAGCCCTACTTTGTCAACTACTTATACTTTGATTGGATATGATCAATACAATTGCACTGATACATTGCAAAGTATAGTTACTGTTTTCCCTCAACCAATTGCCGTGTTTGGATTTGATCCACCGGAAGGGTGCGACCCGGTGACCGTTGCATTTTCTGATTCTTCGCCTTATGCATTGAACTGGATTTGGACTTACAGCGATGGAGAAACAGACTCTATTCAAAATCCGGTTCACACATTTACAGGTCCGGGTACTTATGATGTTACACTTTATGTAAGTGGGTTAGGTGGGTGCAATGATTTGAATGTGCAGAATAATATTATCAATGTATATCCTGAACCCGAAGCTGAATTCTTTTATTCTCAAAGCACCACTCCGGTATTGAACGGTGAAGTTGCATTTGTAAACCTTTCAACAAATTCTGATGCATGGCTTTGGGATTTTGCTGATGGCGATACCAGTCATTTTAAAGATCCGTACCACAGTTATGAATTTGCAGGCGAATACAATGTCATGTTAGTCGCATCAAATATTTATGGATGTATTGATACTGTTTTCCATCCTACCTTCCTTGATTTTTATAAAGGATTATTTATTCCGAACGCCATGACTCCTGAATACGGGCCACCGGAAGACCGGTTATTTACTCCGAAAGGTTTTGGATTGAAAACATATCACATACAGGTATTTAACACCTGGGGAAACCTGATGTGGGAATCTTATAAATTAGATAGAACAGTTCCTGTGGAAAGTTGGGATGGATATTTCAAAGGAGAGCTGATGCCACAGGATGCTTATGTGTGGCGATGCGAAGCAACTTTTATGGATGATTCCATCTGGCTGGGAATGAAGTACGAGAACGGGCGATATGCAACAAGCGGAACTGTTACTATACTTCGATAATTCAGCAGAACTTTAAACAATTGATTTCTCCGTTACGATTTGATTGGGTTGCAGATCATACTCTTCTGCAAGCTGCGCGATCGTTTTTCTTTCGGACAAAGCTTCCAATGCAACTTTTGCTTTGAACTCCCCGGTTAAGTTTCTTCTATCTTTTTTCATGTTGTTTGTTGGGTTTAAAATTAGGTTTTGCATATAACTTTACCATAACCTGCTGTCCAACTTTTGGGGATTATTACAGGCTATTGCTTTTGAACAATTATTGATGAATATAATTTGGCTTGAGTGGTAATAAGAGAAATTAAATAAATACCATCAGGCAACTGATGCTTGATGTCAATTGTTGAATTGCCTTTGTTTAGTCTGATATTTTTCTCCAATATTTTTTTGCCAAGTAAATCACTGACGCTAAGTATTCCTGAACAACCTTCATCAATATTTTTTACATCAATATTGAATTCACTTTCTGATGGGTTAGGATAGATGCTAATGCTTACTTGTGTACTTTCAACTTCATTTATTGAAACAGATGAATCAGGATAATCAAACAGGCGTGCAATATGATTGCAATTTACATTTCCGATGTAACCAAATATTCCGCCTATATATAAGACTGAATCATAAACTGCCATAGCAAAAACATTATTAAATACACCACCACCATTAGTAGTTGCCCAAGTTGTGTCGTTCCAATATGCAAAACGACTCGCATTAATTCCTCCGGCAATTTCAAACTCCCCTCCAACATTTAATTTACCTTTAAATGAAAGCAGCGAATAAACATTTGCATCTACCCCCCCCCTAATGCAAACCAATTACTTCCATTAAACCCACAAATGTTATTTACAGGTAATCCATTTGCATGACTTATTGTACCGCCAACTATCAAATCACTATCATGAACACACAACGCATAAACAGAAGCAACATTCGTGGGGCTGGTGTAAGTTACCCCTCCACCCACATCACTCCAAGTAGTATCGTTCCATGCGGCAAGACTATGGACAGTTAATCCGTCTGCCTGGTCGAATGAGCCACCTACAAACAGTTTATCATTCCACACGCACATGGCAGTAACATGACCGGGGAATTGAGTACACCAGATGCCGCTGCCAAGCGCACTCCAATTGGTGCCATCATAGCATGCAATGAAACTGGCAGGCATTCCATCAACATTTGAGAAATCACCGCCCACATAAAGTTTGTTATGGTAAATACACATACACTGAATCTGGCTATTCATATTTGCTAAATTTTGCCAGTTGCTGCCTCCTATATTATAAAAAATACCTCCGTCAAATTGTGTTGAAGAGGACATAAATAACATGTTTTGAAAAAATATTATTCGCTTTGTTGATGGATTAGAATTAAAACTGGTATTGGTTGACCAATTGGTACCATCCCAAATTGAAACTCCATCGCACCCGATTGAATTGTCAACTGTATTAAAATTTCCTCCAGAATAGAGTAAATTATTTGCTGAATCAACAACTAATGAAATAACTCCATCACCTGTCCCAATATTCCCTATTCCTCCTTTAACCCGATGCCAGTACTGCTGAGCATTGGAATGAA
>JAHEZG010000286.1:0-3998 GCA_023251195.1 Chitinophagaceae bacterium
CAACAATATATAGTATACCGTAAAACTGGGTGCCTTTTGTAACCAATGCATATTTTGGTTCCATAAACATTTTATCATAAACCAATGGCATGAGGTAATCAATGTTTTCTTTATCGCTGTACCTGGCTTTGGTTTCTTCAAATGAAGAATAAGTGCCATCTGCAATTACCCGCTTGACTTCTATTCGGTTGGCGCCAACTGCAAGTGACAGGCCTGCACCAATTCCGATTCCGTACATGTCCATTACAGTAGTATAATACTTGCGGGTATATTCGATTACACCAATAATATCCTTAGTAAATTGCGGATAGATGTAAAAACTTTTATTGATCGGAAAATCATCGCTCTTGCCGAAGCCGCGGTAATCATAAGTAATTACATTGTATCCGATAGAAAGAAATTGCGCAACGAGCTCAATGTTATCATCCATGTTTCCATTGCCATCGTCGCTGATGATGATGAATTTTTTTGATTCACCTGCGGGTTTAAATATCCAGGCAGCCAGTTTTACATCATCAGTTGCAGGAATCATTACTTCTTTATAATCCATTCCGTATTCGCTTGGCAGCACCGGATATTCGCGCGAAGGATTTAAAGCAAAAAGTTTTGTTGTTAACGCAATGGCAATAACGAGAGTGATAATTTTCTTCATGTGTGTTTTAGTTTGTAGCGCGCCAAAAATATAATTCCACTCGTACCGAACAAGTGTGAAGTTTTAAACATTTTGCTATTGGCAAATCAGTAGGCAGTATTCAGTAGGCCTTTGCAGTGTGCAGCCAAAAAAAGTTGAAAGATTTTAAGCTGAAATAAAATTACTCCGATTTCTTCAACAGGTTTTTGAAAAGCATATACAATGGAAATCCGAAAGCAAATACAATTGCACCATACAAAGAACGACGAGGATCATTTACAATTACATTGAGAGTGATAAAGCAAAGTGTTGCAATAAAAATTATCGGTATGATATTTTGCTTCACACGAAATCCGGTATAAACAAATTCTTTTTGCTTTCTGCGAAGAATGAAAACACAGAGGGCTGCAGATGCAAGCGAAATAGTATCGGTGAACATGACATAGTTGAGCAGTTGCTCAAATGTTTCCAGCCAGAAAAACATATTGAGAATTAATAAGGTAAACACAGTGAGTGAAAATTCCTGTGTCTGTCTTTTTTCATTCATGTTTTTAAAAACTTTTGGTAAAACATTATCACTCGCCATTGCATACCAGATGCGCGGATTATACATGAGTGCTGCATTCAGAAATCCGAGAACAGAAATGAAAATAGCAATAGAAGTAAATGCAGCGCCTGTATTGCCGAGCAATTGATTCGCCAATGAAGCAGCTACGAGTGGTGATGATTTTATATTTTCAAAACCAAGCACATACACATAACTGATATTGATGCCAAGATATAAAACAAGAATAATTGATATCGCCAGAAAAATGGCGCGTGGAATATTTCGCTGAGGCTCTTTTACATCTTCGCCAAAATTGATGGTGTTCTGATAGCCGCCATAAGTAAAAAAAACAGAAATGAGCCCTGCACCAAATGCGAGAATTAAATTATTGGTGGAAGGTGTAACAGTTTCAGCAATTAAATTTCCAACCGGATGCAATCTGATAGCGAAAAAAATTGCAGAACAGAAAAATAAAATCAAAGCGATTTTAATTCCGCTTAATAAATTCTGTACTCCTGCTCCTGATCGAATACCAAGCATGTTTATTCCATAAAGCAGAAGAACAATTCCAACCACTAAAAATTTAATATTCATTGGAGAAACCGGTGAAGGAAAAATCAATGGTGATAAATATTCCGCGCCAATCAATGCAACACTTGCTGCACTTGATGCATTAATAATCACGAGCGACCAGTTGAGCATGAAAGCAAATGCAGGATGATAGCAGAATGAAAACACTTTATAAAATCCGCCTGCCACCGGATAGCGCGCCCCGATTTCGGCAAATGTAAGTGCACCACATATGCTGATGACCGCACCGATAATCCATGCAGCGAAATACAATTCAACTGTTCCGGATTTTTGCGCAACAATTTGTGGGGTGCGAAAAATGCCAATACCAATCACCATTGAAATGATGAGCATGGCTAAATCATAAAATCCTAATCTAGGTTTTATCATTTGATGAATATAAAAACAGAAATGATATATGTGGTTGTATTAACCAAGTGCATTAATAAAATTTTCAGGCTCATCGGGTGTGATTACAATTTTCTTCCCGTCTGTTTTTTCAATCAGTACATAATTTTTTCTTTGCGTGGCAAACCAACGCATGGTGCCGAATTTTGCATTGCGGTAATAACCGGTGTAACCGAAAAGCCCGCCATTGCCAAATGTTCGGTAAACGCCTGACATGTCAGCTTTTGAAACGATAGCGATACTTGCAATTTCATTTCTATTAATAATGTATGGAAGCAAAAGACTGTTTATAATAATAGCTGATTCAGATACAGTATAACTTGTTGTTCTTAATAGAAAAAATGTAAGTACCAGAAGCAAGACAAAGAAATTTAAAATAGTGCCTATAGAAATGCCAATGATAGAAAGTTGATTCCCTGAATTGAATAATCCTAAAAACAAACTGACTGATAATCCGATTACAAATAAGCTTGCAAAAGCTGAAAAATTATCAATGGATGCTTTAAATATTTTCATGAACCTTAAATTAAGTTTTGAAAAATAATCATATCCTTTTCAAAGCCATTTTTGCTTTTTCATTTGCAGGTTCAATAACTAAAACCTGTTGTAATAATTTTTTCGCATCTGATTTTTTATCAGTTGAAATAAGTATCGCTGCTTTGTTCATTAGAGCTTCCACATAATCGGGATCGAGCGAGAGTCCATCATTAGCTAATTTCATTGCATACACCCAATCACCTTTCAGCATGTAACAGTAGGCAAGATTGGATAGGGCAGGGGCGAACTTTGGTTGTAACGAAATAATTTTTTCGAAAGAAGATTTTGCTTCGTCCTGTTTTCCATTTGTCAACTGCGCTACCCCGAGTTTGTTGATGAATTCCAATTCTTCCGGTTTTTGCTTTACGGCTTTCGCAAAATATTCTTCAGCAATTTTTGGTTGCGATTGATGCAGGTATGCTTCACCTATTCTGTAATTGGTCCAGGCGTCCAACACATCAGTTGCATTGAGTTTTTTTACCCATTTAATTTCATTCGCGAAATCAGTCAACAGAAAATAATACTGTATGAAAGTTTTTTTTGCCGGCAACGATGTTTGAATGATTTCTTTTTGAAGAAAAAAATTTGCAGAATCAAGCAAAAAAGATTTTGCCAGGTACGATTCATACATGGCTAAATACCCTTGTGCCATTAAAAGGGCCGATGGATTTTTAGTTGTCATGCATTCCAGTCCAATAAATTTTTTTATACTTTCTGTTTCCGGTTTTTCAATAGGAATTTGTATTCTGTGATCATGAACAGTTACATGCGGAATGTCCATTGTGCCGGCTACCGGCATGTGACAGAAAACACAATTATCACTTTCCTTCATTCGGCTTGACAAATCAGCAGTACATGTTTTTACAGAATTTGAATGACAACTTTTGCAATCATCATTAAATTTTTCTTGTGCGGTTGTTGTTACACTTACATGCGGATTGTGACAGGTGAGGCAACTCATCTTTTTTGATTCAATAAAACATTTGCTCTGCTTCATCCGGTCAGCATGTGAAGCCATGATGAAAGTTTCTTTTCCGCCTGAGTATCGAGGCATAAAAACATTTTCTACTTCATTCAACATCATTCCGGGTTTGAAATCGAAAAAAGATTTCCCTTCTTTCAACACACTGATACCTTGCAGGTGGCAGCGCTCGCACATTTCCGTTTGTAATTCAATCGAAAGCCGGCGCGGATTTACTATAGATCGATCTGCTTCCTTCGAAGTATCAATAATAATTCCGGTGAGTTTTTCTGCTACATGAATGGAGCCGGGACCATGACAGCGTTCACATTCAATTCCAGTTT
>JAHEZG010000286.1:4008-5035 GCA_023251195.1 Chitinophagaceae bacterium
TTTTACTGAAACAAATTTATTCTCCGAAGCAAAATCAAATTGCGGATACATGTTGTGGCAATTCATACACTCGGTAGAAATAGTTCTGTTCCATCGGCTGTTTTCGCCATCTTCAAAACCGGGAGGCAAATCCCATTTTCCTTTCTGAGTATAAAATGTCATCGGTGCTTGATACAAAAATCCATTAGAACTCCAGATGTGTGAGTTGGTGTGCTGTCCGCTGCCAACTATATATTCAATTTTTTCTGTGCGCTTGTAAGTAGTGTCAGTTCCATTCAATCGAAATTCTAAAATGTACAATGAAGAATCTTTCCAGAAAGGTTTGTAATAAAAGTTTTTGTATTTGTCATACACGATAGCATGCCGGTCAAAAATTGCTTTTGATTTTTGCATCGATGCTAAATCCCAACTCTGTCCCATGCCGGTGTGCATGAAGGTGGAATGAATAGGAGAGTGACATTGCTTGCAGGTGCTCATGCCGACATACTTTGCCGAATCGCTGTGATTGCGCCAGTATGTTTCGGTGTTTTGCTTTTTATTTAATTGCCCGCAGTAAGAAAAAACAACAAGTGCAACAGCAATAATTGCGAGAATAGAATATTTGCGGGGAACAAACATGAAGCGAATGTAGATGGCTATGATTTTGGAATCAACTCACTAACGAAGCTATTTATATTTTATGATGTTGGCAGAATTAAATTCTGTACAAGATTAACTTTCTCCGAATTTAATTTCCGGTTGATGTTCAATCGGGAAATTGCATGAGTTGGAAATAAAACACTTTGCATTTGCTTCGTGATGAAGAGCAATTGCTTTTTGTACATCGTCGCCTTTCTGAATTGTTACTTGCGGATGCAGAATGACCTTTGTAAATTTTCCTGGTGTGGTTCCACCTTCTTCCATAAATCCTTCGGGTGTATCTTCATAATTCACCACAGTAATTTTTGCATCAGCACACAAGTGTAAATACCAAAGCATGTGACAGGAGGCAATGGAAGCAACCAATAATTCTTCCGGATTGTAAAGC
>JAHEZG010000287.1 GCA_023251195.1 Chitinophagaceae bacterium
TGGTTTTGCCATTTGTACAGGCTCGGTAATGAACGGATACGATTCACTCACACCTACTAAACTAAAACTTAAATCGGGATGTGTGGTTGAATGAAAAACATACAAACCTGTTTTTGATAAATGGAATGTTTCATTCGATGTAAAAACAAAAACCGTATCAACCCGCTCCGGAAATTTTATTGGAACAGGATTAAAAAAAGTGGGCGTGGCTAATTGAAACTGATAATTGTAATACCACACGCGAAAAGTATCGGCACCGAATGAATTGTGAACTTGAAAATTCTGCTTTTGGTTGGCGTATGGAAGTATGTATTTCTCATTGGTATTTGCACGAACAGGAAAAATAAATCCGGAAGAATTTGATTTCTTATTTACTTCAAAAAATGCTTCGTAATGTTTCAGAGAAGAATTTTCGTTCACATACAAGTACATAAACGAAGTGTTGTTCATTTTAAAATGAAACGGAATTTCGAGATGATAATATCCTGATTTTGTTGAACTGTTGATTTGTGTTTTTAAACTATCGAAAGCTGAAAGGCTGCTCATAGTCTGGAACAACAAAAATTTAATTGAAAAATGAACAGTGTCGTACAGAAATCCATTTTGTGTAATTGGAATTTCCAAAACAAGAATGGACGAATCGTTATTGGAATGAATGATGGATGAATGAAGATATAAAAACGACTGAACCGGTTTGTAACCATCGGCATAATTCACATGCCCCAAATCCTGCAGTGGCTTGCACGAAAACAAACCTGTGGTTATTAAAAGAAAAAACAAAACGGATGTGCTGTAAAAAACTTTCGCCCTCATTGATTGAATGAAGGCGAAAGTAAAATAGTTTGGTGAGTGAAGGTTATTCTTCTCCGTTATCGTTTTCGTTTTTATAAAAATATTTATACTCTTCAAACACAGGATCAATTTGTTTTTTCAGCTCATCCATTTTAAAGGTCTCGGCCATTTGCTGCAATTGCGCAATAACATAAACGGCTTCGTTAATGTCGCGCTGGTAAAACCCAAAGTTTTCTTGCCCGCATGATTTATAATAACGAAGGTTTTTAAAATAAACCTGGAACAGCTTCTCTCCTATCACCTTGCCTTTATCGGGAGAACCTGCTTTGCAATAAGCCTGTGCAATCGGAAGCATGAGTAATGAATACGGAACATTTTTTTCGGGCAAAACTTTCTGGCAGTAGTCGAGCACCTCAATGGCTTTTGCGGTATCGCCCTCAGCTATTAACTGAGTAGAAAGCCGTGCAAAATTGCTGCGAAGGTTGCTTACCATTCTTAATATGTTTTCGTCGAGATACACATCGTATTTATCTACACCGCCCCATTGGAATTTGTGCATCACATTGTCGTACATAATATCAGTTCGCACTTCGCCGGGCAACCATCGTTGCTTGTTTTTTTAACCGGCACTAAGCGGTATATTAAACCATACTGCTGCATGTAATCAGATAGGCCAAGGTAATTATCGCTGCTTGATGAAATGGCAAAGCACACAGGCCGGGTCCAGTTGGTTGATTGAATAATATCGAGCACCATTAAATCAGGTTTCATTAACGATGATTTATTCAACTTCCACATAATGCGATCAGGAATGCGGGCCGAATCTTTTGCCTGCACAATGCCATTTGTTAAAACATAATTTTTATCAACCGGAATGTACAAATTTTTTGTAGGAATGTAATTATCCAGCTCGTTGTAAATCATGGTTTTCTTTTTTGCATCGGTGCTAACCATAAACTGCACTACATCTTTGGCATTAAAAAATTCGGTTTGATTAATGGCCGGGTTTTGCGAGAAGCGGGTAATATCGTGATTGGAACCACGCACTGCTTCTGACGGAATGCTTAACGGAATGGCATCGCTTTCATTCACCTTGCGTCTTAAATTTTCAATGTACCAATCAACTCCCAGTAAACTTAAATTAACAATCCGAATATCAGGACGGCAGCCTTCCACTTCCTGCGCATACCACAGCGGGTAAGTATCGTTATCGCCCTGTGTAAATAGTATGGCATTCTTGGGGCAGCTTTCTAAATAATTAATTCCGAAATCGCGTGCGGTGTAGCGATGACTGCGGTTGTGATCATCCCAACCTTGAGCACCCATTAATGCAGGAGCAGTGGCACAAATTATAATTCCGCCAAGCGCCGCCATTTGTGCATTCACTTTTGGTTTCAGCCATTCATAAATTGCCATCACTCCAATTCCAATCCAAAAACAATAGGCATAAAACGAACCCGCATAAGCATAATCACGCTCGCGGGGTTGCAGTGGTGTTTGATTCAGGTACAACACAATGGCTAAACCGGTGAAGAAGAAAAGCAACATCACCACGCCCGCATCGTGCTTGTCTTTTTTGAAATGATAAATCATTCCAATCAATCCAATGATTAATGGAATGAGAAAAAATTTATTCTTCGCTTTATTGTTTGCTAAATAATCAGGCAGGTTTTCCTGCGGGCCTAAAAAGGCACTATCAATAAATGAAATACCAGTGAGCCAGTTGCCATGTTGCTTATCGTTTGTTAAACCCTGAATATCGTTTTGGCGACCGGCAAAGTTCCACAAGAAATATCGCCAGTACATGTAGTTTACCTGGTATGATAAAAAGAAACCAATGTTCTGCGCAAAGTTTGGCTTTTCATCTTTTCCCATATTCAACCACTCGCGATAAAAACGCACATGCGCCGGATCATCATTATCAAAAATCCGCGGGAACAACATTTTATCTTCAGCAGCATACTTCACAATTGGCTTGCGGCCTAACTCTTCGTATTTTTTTTCGCCTTTGAAATATTTCATTTCGCCATTGTCCCAGTCAATATCATTTGGACGGGCAGTAAAATTTTGACCGTATAAAAGCGGACGATCGCCATATTGTTCACGATTGAGATAAGAAACCAGATTCACAAAATTGGAAGGGTTGCTCATGTTAATGGTCGGGTTGGCATTGGCACGAATCAAAACCATAGAGTACGATGAATAACCGATGATAATTACAATCACAGTCATAATGGAAGTATGCAACCAGGGCATTGCTTTTTGAACTGAATACCTGTATGCAAAAAATAATGCGGCTGCAATAATCATAAACCAAACAATGATTCCGGTATTGAACGGAAGCCCCAATGAATTCACAAAGAAGATATCGAAACTTGCACCGATGTTTGGAATACTTGGAATAATTCCGAACTGAATGAATGCAAGAATTCCGCAGGCTATTAAAAAGGTTTTAAAAATTCCAAAGGTTGAAACGGTTTTTGCTTTTCGGAAATAAACCACAAACACCAAAGCCGGAATAGTTAACAAATTGAGTAAGTGAACACCAATTGATAGCCCCATCATGTAACCAATAAAAACAATCCAACGATCAGCATACTTTTCGTCGGCCACATGATCCCATTTAAAAATGGCCCAGGTAACCAGCGAAGTAAAAAATGCCGACGAGGCATATACCTCACCTTCCACAGCAGAAAACCAGTTTGAATCGGTGAAGGTGCAAGCCATGGCGCCAACAAACCCTGCACCTATAACTGCAATTATCTGATCCATGCTCATGTCAGCTTCCTTCTTAGTTGTCATTTTTCTTGCCATTGCTGTAATGGTCCAGAACAAGAACAACGATGTAAAGCCACCCATCAAGTTGTTCATAATGTTTACACTCAAGGCCACATGATCAGTACCATCAGCAAACAGTGTAAACAGGCGGGCAAGCATTAAAAAGAAAGGCGCTCCGGGTGAGTGTGCCACTTGTAATTTCAATGCGCATCCAATAAACTCGCCGCAATCCCAGAAACTTCCGGTGGGTTCGCAGGTTAAAAAATAAACAAGAAAGGAAAGTATAAACACCATCCATCCGACAGCGTTGTTAATCTTATTGTATGAAGTCATAATGGCTTATTTGAAAAAGCGAACAAACCTAATCGAAACAAGCATATTTCTCAAAACGATTTAAGGCAATTTTTCAGTTGCTGTGTTGATTATGATTTGCTGTTGCGCTTGCCGCCAAAATCCTGTGTGGCATACACCCGATAAAAGTTATTTACTTTTTTGATACCGACTCCGCAACCCAGTTCTTTATATACAGTACTGAGTACATGCACCCTGTGCCCTTCTGAATTCATCCAGAGATCTACAATATCAGTGGCTACTTCAAGATAGGAATAGCTGTTATCAAATTCAGCATAGGCAATGTTTTCACCGCAGCCATTAAAGCTGCCTCCGAAAAAATTCATGCGCTGGTAAAATGCTTTCATGTTTTTTTCATACGCATTTACATGACTGAAGAAATTATATTTCACCATTGAGTTGGAATGATAGGTTGCTGCCTTATTCAAATCCAATGCATAACTGTAAAGCGGAAGTTTGAATTTCACCCGTTGCGCATTGGTGCATTGAAATACTGCCGCTTCTAAAAGAGTGATATTCGGATTACTCCAGTCAATTTTTTTATTGACTTCTGAAAGCTGGTAAAAACTTTTGTAATCAATCTGGTAGTAAGTGGTTGGCTCAACCACACTGAAAAAAGAGGCGAAGAAGCTGATGAAGGCGAGCATGATTGTGAAGTTTAAACAGTAACGATTATTGGTGTTTAATTATTGCATGCTCAGTTGTCTGAATTATGATTCTTTTGATTTTTGTGATTGATGTGATTTTGTACACCAAATTGAACTCAGCTTGTTCGCATAATCCTTGCAGACAGACGAGTTCTTGCTAATGCTCCGACTTTAAGTTGTATTATTTTATTGCATCTCGGCTGTCTACATGGGTTCTGCGAATTAGCCGATAGGAACTGAATTTGTTGAAAGTTGAAAGTGAATTTTAATTGTGGAGAAATAAACAGGTGATAAAAAACAACTGCATTGTTGTTTCGTTAAATTTATCTCATACTGTTACGGTTAGTATTATGATGAAATCAAACAGATAATGCATCTTTCGAATAAAAATAATCTGCATTCAAACTCATACACAGTAAGTGTTTTAGGTGAGGTGGTTTATTATCCGTTCGGGATGCTAATGC
>JAHEZG010000288.1 GCA_023251195.1 Chitinophagaceae bacterium
TTGAATGGAACCTTCGGCAGCAATGATTTTATTTTTCATTGCATCGCTCCACAAGCCGAGGCGCACTAAGTCTTTGAGCAAATGTTTGTTCACGATGGTGAATTCACCACTCAACACACGACGGCTGTAAAGATTGGATGTGTATGGTTCGAAGCATTCGTTGTTACCAAGAATTTGTGAAGTGCTTGCAGTTGGCATTGGTGCGAGCAACAATGAATTGCGCACTCCGTATTTTTTCACTTCTTCTTTCAGCACACTCCACTCCCAGCGATTGGTTGGTGTAACACCCCACATGTCGAACTGGAAAATTCCTTTTGAAACCGGAGAGCCGGGATAACTTTCGTAATGACCATACTGCTTCGCCAAATCTTTTGAAGCAGTCATCGAAGCATAATAAATGGTTTCGAAAATATCTTTGTTCAGTTGTTTGGCTTCATCGCTTTCAAAAGCATGACGCATTAAAATAAATGCATCAGCTAATCCCTGCACACCGATACCAATCGGGCGATGGCGCATGTTGCTGTTGCGCGCTTCTTCAACCGGGTAATAATTATTGTCAATGATTTTATTTAGGTTGAGTGTGATTTGATAAGTCACTTCAAACAAACGATTGAAATCAAATGCACCATCTTTTACAAATCGTGGTAACGCAACAGAAGCCAAATTGCAAACTGCCACTTCATCTTTTGAAGTGAACTCAACTATTTCAGTACACAAATTTGAACTGCGAATGGTTCCGAGATTTTGCTGATTGCTCTTACTGTTACACGCATCTTTATAAAGCAGGTACGGAGTTCCGGTTTCAACCTGTGATTCAACAATCTTAAACCATAAATCCTGTGCTTTGATTGTGCGACGCGCCTTTCCTTCGTTCTCGTATTTTTCGTACAGCGCTTCAAACTCTGGTCCCCAACAATCTGCAAGACCGGGTGATTCGTTCGGACAGAAGAGTGACCAATCGCCGTTTTCTTCCACACGCTTCATAAATAAATCAGGCACCCACATCGCAAAAAATAAATCTCGTGCGCGCATCTCTTCCTTGCCGTGATTCTTTTTTAATTCCAAGAAATCAAAAATATCGTCGTGCCATGGTTCGAGATAAATTGCAAAAGAACCCTTGCGCTTTCCACCTCCCTGGTCAACATATCTCGCTGTGTCGTTGAACACGCGCAGCATTGGTACAATTCCGTTTGATGTTCCGTTCGTTCCTTTAATGTAAGACCCTGTTGCGCGAATGTTGTGAATGCTCAACCCGATTCCACCGGCACTCTGCGAAATTTTTGCGCACTGTTTTAGTGTTTCATAAATTCCGTCAATGCTGTCATCCTGCATGGTCAGCAAAAAGCAACTCGACATTTGTGCTTTCGGTGTTCCTGCATTGAACAAAGTTGGTGTAGCGTGAATGAACCAGCGCTCACTCATCATGTTGTAAGTCTTAATCACTGATTCAATGTCATCGCGGTGAATGCCCACGCACACACGCATGTACATGTGTTGCGGACGCTCCACCACTTTACCATATAATTTCAGCAAGTATGATTTCTCTAAAGTTTTAAATCCGAAATAATCGAAACCAAAATCGCGGTCGTGAATGATGGAGCTGTCGAGTTCGGCAGCATTTTCTTCAATCACTTTCATGATATCATCTGCAATCAACTTCGCAGGTTGTCCGCTGCGTGGGTCAATGTAATCGTGCAGCGCGCGCATGGTTTGCGAGAACGACTTGTTGGTGTTCTTGTGCAGATTAGAAATTGCAATGCGCGAAGCAAGCAATGCATAATCCGGATGCTTGGTGGTTAAACTCGCCGCAGTTTCTGCAGCAAGGTTGTCGAGTTCTGAAGTAGTAACGCCATCGTAAATTCCGTTGATGACTTTCTTCGCTACTTCAATCGGCTCCACATGTTTTGTGTCAAGACCATAGCAAAGCTTGTCAATGCGCGCTGTGATTTTGTCGAACTTTACCTGTTCTTGTTTTCCGTCTCTTTTAATTACATACATAAGATTGGGGTGGTGTTTTGGGAGAGGTTATTTATAAAGTTTATTCGTTTATTAGTTCATTGATTCATTCGTGTGAATGGTGAATTGTCAATGTTGAATTTGTGCTTCGACAAGCTCAGCATGACAATGCTGCATACTGTAAACTGTCTACTGAATTACTGGTATTTAAAAATCAGCTTCTGTGGTGAAAACATTTTCTTCCTTCTTACTCATCACACCACTCTTTTGATAATCGCCAACGCGCTTCTCGAAGAAATTTGTTTTTCCCTGTAATGAAATTAATTCCATGAAGTCGAAAGGATTAACTGCATTATACAATTTCGGATAACCGAGTTGGTGCAGCCAGTGGTCAGCAACATATTCAATGTACTGCGCCATCAACTTTGCATTCATTCCAATTAAGCTGACAGGAAGCGCATCGGTGATGAATTCCTTCTCAATCTTCACTGCATCGCTTATGATTTCATACACTGCTTCCTTCGGTAATTTATTTTCAATGTGCTTGTACAATAAGCAGGCAAACTCGCAGTGCAATCCTTCGTCGCGACTAATCAATTCGTTGCTGAAACTTAAGCCGGGCATCAGTCCGCGTTTCTTCAACCAATAGATAGAACAAAAACTTCCGCTGAAGAAAATTCCTTCAACCGCTGCGAATGCAACTAATCTTTCAGTGAACGAGCCTCCCGTAATCCAACGCAAAGCCCACTCAGCTTTTTTCTTTACGCAATCAACGGTTTCAATTGCATGCAGCAAGCGGTCTTTCTCTTCTGCATTCTTTATATAAGTATCAATCAGTAAAGCATAAGTTTCGGAGTGAATGTTTTCCATCATAATCTGGAAACCATAAAAACAACGCGCCTCCGGAATCTGAACTTCGTTCATGAAATTGGTCGCCAGATTTTCATTCACTATTCCATCACTTGCAGCAAAAAACGCAAGCACATGCGAGATGAAATGTTTTTCATTTTTATTGAGCGAGTCCCAGTCCTTAGTGTCGGACGACAAATCAATTTCTTCGGCTGTCCAGAAACTTGCTTCGTGTTTCTTATACATCTGCCACATATCGTTATACTTAATAGGCAGTAAAACAAATCGGTCCTTGTTCTCCCTTAGTAGTACTTCATTGCTTAAATCCTGTTTCATTTCAACTATTTTTTTATGGTTAAAACCACTGTTTTCGTTTCGGTTAGAGGCGACGATTCCTTTTGTCTTTTTTCGTTTGAAAAAAAACAGCACCACAATCATTACCTCAAAAAGTATTTAGGATTCGGGAGGAGACTTTTCACTTTCACTTGTAGCCATTTTCTCAACCCGTGATTACAAGTATAACTTTTATCAATTCAATAAAGCAAGGGTGTTGATTAACCTTTATACACTTTGCTGTGTTTAAATTCTAATTCACTTCGTTCAAGCACATTGAAATTGCGGTGCTTATGAAATTTATGTATGTGGAAAATTTTTTTGAAAGAAAATTTGTTCACACGGCTTTCAACTTTCAAATTTTTTTTTAAGAAGAACTATTAAAAGTGAATGATGAATGGTGAATTGCCAATGAGAAATCGCAATTTGAAGAATAATGAAAATTCAGAAAATAAATTTCGTCAATGAAAACTAAAAGCATTCGAGCGATTCAACTTATAACTTGAATATTAGTTTTGCGCCACAAGAAAATAATCATGGCAGAAAATAATCCGGAGCGACAATCAAAAATCAATATCGCTGTTACACTTGACGAGAAACTTATACCAGAAAAAATAATGTGGGATGCAACTGACTCCAGTGTGGAAGGTTGGAAAGAATGCAGAGCCATGTTACTCTCGATGTGGGACCACAAAGCCACCAGCGGTTTGAGCATCGAACTGTGGACGAAGGAAATGACCGTTGAAGAAATGAACCTCTTCTTCTTTCAAACACTGATGACTCTGAGCGACACCTTCGAGCGCGCCACAATGAATAAAGAATCAGCAGGCGATATGAAGGAGTTTGCAAAATCTTTCTTCGAGAAAATAAAAACGAAGGAGAAAAAAACGGCTCTTTAAATATTTTCAGTTGTGATTATCAATTCGATTAAACCCATACTGAAAAAAATATTAAAGCCTGCTGCATCAGCCGTTTATTCAGTTGCTAAAAGTCAGTATGAAGATTCATCCTGGAAACAAGGTGTATCGGCGGTTATGGCTGCAAGAAATGAATCGTACAATTTACCAATTGCCTTGGAAAGTTTAATTGGATTTGCTGACCAGATTATTTGTGTTGACAATGGTTCAACTGATGATAGCCTGATGAAGATGAAAATTTTTCAGGAGAAATTTTCATCACTGATTCCGATTGAAGTAATAGAAGCTCCCGGAAAATTACTGGGTGAATGCAAAAACATCGGACTTAAACATTCTAAATTCAATTGGCACCTGCGCTGGGATGCTGATATGGTTTTCAGGCAGAATACAGGAAAGTATAATTCCGCATGGCTGAAAGAAAAAATCATGGGTATTGAATGGCCTACCGCTTTCCGGTTAGCACGGATAAATCTGAGTGGCGATTTTCATCATGTATCAAAACTGTTTGATGTGGTGGATGATGGCGAAGCGTTTTTAGTGAAGCGGACCAAGAACATGTCGTACAACGAAGACGGACGGTTTGATGTACTGCGCATCCCTATGTTTTATGATGTGTTAAAAATTCCCGAGCCCATTGTTTATCACCTCACACAGTTGAAAGCCATTGAAAGGATTTTGTATCGAAATGAATTTGTGAACTGGCGGCAAAGTGTCAACAATGAAAACAATAAAGAAGACCTCGAAACTTTCCGCAAAGGTTGGGATCGAAAAGTTTTTGGTACCGACAATCGAAATTCAGTCATTTACCGGTTTCATAAAAAATTTGTTTTGCTATACAGCTCGCCAATTGATTTGAAATTATACGGTCCTTATCCTGAGCAAATTCAAAAAGCGATTGACGAGGGCAATGAAAGATATTGGTATGAATATCAGAATGGAATTGCAGTGGCCCGTAAAGACAAGGAAGATTTAT
>JAHEZG010000289.1 GCA_023251195.1 Chitinophagaceae bacterium
GCATCGTTGGGTGAAACCCGGATTGAATATTTTGGTGAGTTATTTTAATGCCCCGTTTTTTAATGATGCACTTTTGCCGGCCGGAAATTTACGGGAAAATAAAAGTGCTTATCAGCGTGCTGATGTAATCATTTTTACCAGATGCAATTCTTATCCTGATGAAACTGTTCGAAATAAGTATTTGAAAAACATTCCTGGAATTGATGTGTCAAAAGTTTTTTTTGCAGGATTGGAATACGGAAACCCGTATCAGTTTTTTAGCGAGGGAAAAAGGAAGTACACAATTTTAGATTTTAATAAAGCAGTACTTGTTTGTGGAATAGCTCATCCAGAATATTTAATGCATTACCTGACAGAAAATAATATTGAATTTGAGTCAATGATATTTCCAGACCATTATGAATTTGTGCCCGATGACTTTGAAAAAATAAAAAGTGCTTATCGAAAAATTCACGATGAATATGGAGTGGTTTTGTTTTCTGAAAAGGATGCTGTTCGGCTTTTGAAATTTGATATAGGAAAATTGGCAATTGCCGGAGCCTATCTGGCTTTACCCATTAAAATGAAATTTCAACCGGAAGAAAAAATTCGTTTCGATAAAATTATTTTTGATTTTGTTCGCACTCAACTTCATCAACACAATTAGCATGGAAAATTTATTGGAGAAAATAGACGAAGCATCGAAATTCATTCTGACTAAAAGCAATTTCAATCCTGAAGTTTGCATCATACTTGGAAGTGGATTGGCGGAATTGGTGAATCAATTGAAAGTTCATTCTACAATAGATTACAAAGACATTCCGCACTTTCCGGTTTCAACTGTTATTGGTCACCCTGGAAAATTAATTTTAGGTGAATTGAGTGGAAAAAAGGTTGCTGTAATGCAAGGCCGATTTCATTTTTACGAAGGATACTCCATGCAAGAAGTTGCATTTCCAACTCGTGTGATGAAAGCTTGTGGCGCGCAAACTTTAATTGTAACTAATGCATCAGGTGGATTAAACCCTGCAATTAAGGTTGGTGAATTAATGTTGATTAATGACCACATCAATCTGCAACCGATGAATCCGTTGCTTGGAAAAAACCATGAATCACTCGGGCCTCGCTTTCCAGACCAGCATGCTATTTATGATAAAGCGTTGATTGAAAAAGCAAAATCAATTGCACAAAAAAATAATATTGTTTGTCACGAAGGAGTTTATGTGGGAGTACCAGGACCAACATTTGAAACTCCTGCAGAATATAAATACATGCGTTTGATTGGTGGAGATGCTGTGGGAATGAGCACTGTGCCCGAAGTAATAGTTGGAAATCATAGCGGAATGAAAATTTTTGGAATCAGTGTAATTACCGATGAGGGAAATCCGGTTACTCCGCAAAAAATTTCGCATCAGGAAGTTGTGGCGGCTGCAAAAGAAGCGGAGCCAAGAATGTCATTAATCATTCGGGAATTAGTTGGAGTAATGTAAAAATCAGAGATGCTCCGAAAAATATTTTTTCTTTTATTACTTCTAAATATCTTTTGCGATAAATCATATGCCATTGGCGATGACTCATCTTACCATCGTTACAATCCGAACTGGACAAAATTTTTTCATCCGCACGATCGGAATTATTTAAGAGTGATTGATACGAGTATCACAATGCTTCACGATTATGATATGATGCAACAACAATTTGGTTGGATGAACCTCGGCATTAATGCAACTCCGGGTTTCAGAACCATTTATCATTCGCAATACGAAACCGGATTGAAATGGGGAATGACAGAAAATGTTGAACCCTACTTAATGACTCCGGAGAAATTGCATTTTTACAATACAGTAAAACCATACACCCATTTATTTTTCACAACAGGAACCAAATCTGAACAACAATTAATCGGAACACATACTCAGAACTTCGGACGAAACACAAATATCGGAGTAGAGTTTTTACGACAAGGAGTTCCGGGTTTGTATGCGCGACAACATTCAGATGTTTTTGACATAGATGTGTTTGCAGATGTGCGAACAAAAAATCAGCGCTACCAGGTTTCACCTTATGTAATTATCAATCGCTTGAAGTGGGAATTGAATGGTGGTGTGAATGAAGACAGCGTTTTTACCAATCCAATTCTTATTGATAAATCATTGGCAAATGTGAGTTTGAATAATGCTTCAGCAACTCTTCGCGGAAACCATTATGGTGCTTATCATTCTTACTGCTGGGGAAATAATTATGTAACAAAAATTAACGACACCACTTATCAGCAACAATTTAATTCATCAATTCGCTTGCAACATCACATTGATTATTCAAAATATGGGTACAGTTATTCTGATGATTCAACTGATTTTCCGTTTTATTACAACTCACATTTCGTAAGCATCGACAGTACTTTCGATACTTCTTCCTATTCCGATTTGCACAATGAAATTTCTTTGAAGTGGGAAAATGTGAAAAGCAGGGATTCTACAATCAGTAGCATAATAGATAGAAAATTTCCATTCAGGATTTATATGTCACACGATTTGCATCGGTTCACTTATCATTCCACTGCAATTATCAATGAATTGAAAGGTGGAATTGAATTTGGATTAAACACAACTGCTCATCCATTTTTTTTAAAAGTTAATGCAAATGCTGGATTTATATCTACGGGTGATTTTGAATATAATTTTAATTTATATGCTGCTCGAATAATTGAAAACAGAGGATCTATTCTTTTTATTATTCAAACAAATAGAACACCAGCAACATGGATAATGAATCATTATTACTCCAATCATTTCTTTTGGAACAATTCATTCATGCCTTCAATGGAATCAATTGCCGAAATATCATTTATCAATACTATTAAACAAACAAGGATAGGAATTAAATATGTTATCAATCAAAATCCTACTTACTTTTCTATTACCGCTGAACCGAAACAATTCAATGGGACATTAAATGGCTGGTGCATTTATGCTTCAAAGAATTTCAAGTTCGGAAAAATTCATTTGGATAATGAAGTTGGAATAAATCTTTTGGATGAAACAGTATTTCGTTATCCGACTTATGTTGGTCGGCATTCATTGTACTTCCAGGGAAATCTTTTTAAAAATGCACTCGGACTTTGTACCGGAGTTGAAGTAAATTATGTGAGCGATTATTATGCGCTGGCTTTTAATCCTGCCATGCTTACTTATTATCAGCAGAATAATGAATTGATGAAGTATTATCCGGTGGCTGATTTATTCATCAATCTGAAAGTGAAATCAGCAAGAATATTTTTACGGCTAGAAAACATTGACCAGCATTTATTTTCTCCCGGATATTTTACTGCACCAACATATCCTGCTGCCGACAGAGGTTTTAAGTTTGGAGTGAGTTGGATGTTCTGGAATTAAACTTCACCGCAGAGACGCGGAGGCGCAGAGAATTATATTTAATGAAGAGTATTTTTAGAACTAAAATTGAGAATATCTCACTGTGCTTTTTGAAGGAGTCAAATAAAAGAGAAAAATGAAAAATCTCTGCGCCTCTGCGTCTCTGCGGTTAATCTTAATATTTCCGTTTTGTTTTTTCATCTTCTTCTTCATTCAACTTGCTTAATAAAACCAATTGAGCGCAACACGATGAAGTAGCAGTACACAAAACACGATACACACTTTTTAAATCAGAAGTAAATTCTATGGTTGCATAATAATTTTCGGCTCCGGCATAATTCAAAACATAATTGAGTTGCGTTCCGCTTTCATCCTGCAATTCCAAACCGCAACCTTTTATTCCGCTTTTACAAACCAACACCAATACATATTGATAATCTCCTTCCGTTTCAATGTTAATGGAAGAAGTTTTTCCGGCGGTGATTTCAACAGACTTCTTCAAATCAATTTCATAATCTCCATTTAAACCAAGAATTGAATTCAATTGATTTTGGGCAACCGCATCCAAACAATTTTGTCCGAATGAATTGGTGCTAAAAAAAAATATCGCAACTATTAAAAAATATTTCATCATGTTTTCTGGTGTTTCTTTTTCGCCGCAGGGAATAAAACATTATTCAATATCAACCGATAACCAGGCGAATTCGGGTGCAATGCTAAATCTGTTGGCGGATCATAAACCATGTGCTGATAATCTTCCGGATCATGGCCTCCGTAAAAGGTCCACATACCTTTTCCGAAATTTCCGTGTATGTATCGCGCCATTTTAAACGGTTTGTATTCACCCATAATCAATACATCAGATTTAATGTACTGCTCCCGAAAATCTGTTGTTTGCCCCATGAATCCTTTAATGGTTTTTGTATGGTCCTGACACAACATGGTTGGAACCGGATCGTACTTGGCTGAGAAATCAAACAACGAAAAATAATCATCATCCATTTTTGGTCGCGGGTTGGTTGCGTCAATATTGCTGAACTCATATTCCATCGGGTTAGTTACGATGTTGAAATTTTCGAACGCAAAACAATTATTGAAATTCAATTTTTTCTGCGCATCGGTTTCCATCGGGTCGCCGTCAAATACGCTCCCGCATATATCAACTCCTTCAGCCGCGAGTGCAATGTCATATGAATCTGTTGCCGAACACATGGCAAATAAAAATCCACCACCTGCAACATAATTCCGGATATTTTTTGCAACCGCCAGTTTCAATTGTGATACTTTTTGAAAGCCCCATTTCTTGGCAGATTCCTGTTGCGTGTTTTCATCATCCTTGTACCACTGTTGCGTTCCAAACTGCGCATAAAATTTTCCATACTGCCCGGTAAAATCTTCATGGTGCAGGTGCAACCAATCATATAAAGGCAATTTTCCTTCCATCACATCATCATCATAAACCAAGTCGTATGGAATTTCAGCATAAGTTAAAACCATTGTCACTGCATCGTCCCAAGGCAATTTATTTTTAGGTGAATAGACAGCAATCTTCGGCGCCTTCTCCAATTTCACAATGTCTTCATTCACTTCCGGGTTTGCGATTTCAGCCATGATGCTTTGATACTTTGCTTCAGGAACCACTTCATAATTGACACCTCTCACCACACATTCATC
>JAHEZG010000290.1 GCA_023251195.1 Chitinophagaceae bacterium
TCATTTGTTTGAATTTGAATGGTGTTTAATTATTCAAACCCTCCTAACGAACTGATTCTAAAAAAGATTTGGGATTGATTAAATGATGGATATTTTAAATTAAACGGATATAATTTCTGTTTATCAAATTGATAACTTTAAATCATAAAGCAAAATATTTGATTCTATTCTTTCACAAATTTGCTGACAAAGGAATCCTGATTGTTAAATATTTTTATAAAATAAATTCCGGAAGGCAACATTGAAACATCAATTTTATATTCCCCTTCATTTAATTTCAATAAATATTTTTTTGATGATTGTATATCACTGATGATACAATCAGATTTTTGATTCAACGAATAATTAAAATTTAAAATTTCTGAAACAGGATTCGGAAAGAATTCGTTTTGTGTAGAATTATTTTCAAATGTTTTTGCCGACATAAAATCGCAAATCGAAATTGGAACACAGATAGAATCCAAACACGAAGAGGAATCATTGATTGCAATACATACATCACTTGAAAAACCTGAAATTAAATAGGTAGTAGTATCAGAATTTGAAAATATTCCATTGTCATCGCTCCATAAAACGGAAGCGGAAGAAGGATCTGAAGTATTAAATAAATGCAAAGGTTGAGGACCAACAAAAAAACCGGTTGCAGAAAAAGATGCTGAACAATTCGGATGGTAAAGCAATGAAGAAAGAGAAAAGAAATCCTTTATTGATGAATCTAAAACTTCACCAAATATTTGAATAATACCATTTGAAAAAATATTTCCTCCGGTGGAATCTGTTTTTATTGACCATGAAAAAGTCCATGCATTGCTTCCGTTTCCGAAATCACCATAATCATTGCCCGGGTTACCATCAAGAAATCCAAATGAATCATATCTGTCATAAACAAAACAGTTGCTGTAATTTGTACAATTATTAATCAAGTAAACATTATTATAAAACACCCATGAACCACCACCATCAATAGAAAAAGCTTGTGAAACTGATTGGATTGAACTTGAATCCCAATCTGCTCCAAATTTTGGGATAACAGCTTCGAGGGAAAAGTCAGAACAATAATTAAGGATAGAAAAAGTAAAAGTTACGATTGTATTTGCTGGAAATCCCAATGAATCGGCAACTGGATTGGTGGTGAGTAAGACTGAACTTGCACACTGTGAGAATACAGATTTTGTAAAGCATAAAATCAAAATTGAAAAGAATATTTTTTTCATTATTAAAAAATTGAAATCGAAGTTAAGCAATCGCACTTCTGATCCTCAATAATTTTTCAAGTAGCGGTTCAATCATATCCAGCTTCAACATATTGGTTCCATCTGATTTTGCAACAGGAGGATTCGGATGGGTTTCAATAAACAAACCATCAACACCAACCGCAACTCCTGCTTTCGATATGGTTTCAATAAACTCAGGTTTGCCTCCGGTAACACCTGATGCATTGTTTGGTTGCTGAACAGAATGTGTGCAATCAAGCACAACAGGAACATTCAATTTTTGCATTTCAATTATGTTGCGATAGTCAACCACCAGATCAGAATAGCCGAATGAATTTCCGCGCTCTGTTAAAAAAACATTTTTATTTCCTGCTTCCATGCATTTATCTATTGCATGTTTCATGGAAGCGGCTGAAAGAAATTGTCCTTTTTTAATGTTTACTGCTTTACCTGTTTTAGCAGCAGCAATAATCAAATCAGTCTGACGACAGAGAAATGCTGGTATCTGCAACACATCCACAAACTCAGCAGCCATAGCCGCTTCGTGCGATTCATGAATATCTGTAACGATTGGCAATTGCAACTGCTCGCGAACTTTGCCAAGAATTTTTAAAGCTGCTTCATCACCAATTCCGGTGAAGGAACTTGCTGATGAACGATTTGCTTTTCGGTACGATGATTTAAAAATGAATGGAATTTTTAATCGCTCACAAATTTCTTTCAGCATCGTTGCCGTTTGAAAAATCATTTCTTCATTCTCAACCACACAAGGCCCTGCCATAAGAAAAAAATTATTTGAATCGATATTTTTAAGAAGGGGAATTTGTGGAAGCATGAGTTGAAATCAAAAATTAAAAATCAAAGATTAAAAAATAAATCACATTGCTATCGTTTCACCGATTTTCATCAGTAAAAGTTCTATTCCGTTTCGCTCAAATTCTTCCGTCGCTTTTTCATGATCAATTTTTATTGGTGGGAAAGTATCGAAATGCATTCCAATCACTTTATTGCACTGAATAAATTCAGCACAGGTTGCAGCATCAAAATAATCCATGGTGAAATTGCTTCCTATTGGCAGCAACGCAAAATCCAGTTTGTAGCGCACGCCGATTAATTTCATATCCATTGTTAAAGCAGTATCGCCCGCGAAATAAAAATTTCCTTCTTTCGATTCAACAATAAATCCACCTGGATTTCCTCCATAAGTTCCATCAGGAAAATGACTGCTGTGCAACGCAACCACATAAGTTACTTTCCCAAAATCAAATTGCCAGCTTCCTCCGAAATTCATTCCGTGTCCCGACAATCCTTTTTTATCGTAGTAAGAAGTTATCTCGTAGTTCGAAATAATTTTTGCTTTGGTTCTATTAGCAATCACATCCACCTCACCAACATGATCGCCATGTGCATGAGAAATTAAAATGTAATCAGCCTGAATTTTTTCGATCTCAATATTTTTTGCCAGAGAATTGCCAGTAATGAATGGATCGAAGAGTAAATGTTTTCCATTCACTTCCACACCAAAACAAGAATGACCGTAGTATGTTAAGTTCATTATTTTATTTGTTAAGTATTTAGTTTCGGGTTTCGAGTTTGAAGTTTTGGGTTAGCAACAATTGTATTTACTCATTATTTTCTTTTTGATTTTATTCGTATTCGTGAATGCTTCGCATTTCATCACCAAATTATCAAATCATCAAATTACCAAATCAGTATCCATATTTCTCTTTCCAGTTTCGTTTCAACAGTTCTCGCATTTCATTTTCTCTTGCATTATTTCCGGGTTCAAAAAATTTTGTTCCGTGAATTTGTTCAGGCATGTATTCGAGATTCACAAAATTACCTGGATGCGAATGTGCGTAATCATAATCCTTTCCATAATTCAATTCCTTCATCAGTTTGGTCGGAGCATTTCGTAAATGTAAAGGGACAGAAAGATCACCTGTTTTTCTTACTAAAGAAAGCGCATCTTCAATTGCCATGTAGGAGGCATTGCTTTTCGGAGAACATGCGAGATAGACCACAGTTTGCGAAAGAATAATTCTGCATTCAGGATAACCAATGGAATTCACTGCCTGAAAACAAGAGTTCGCCAACACCAATGCAGTTGGGTTTGCATTGCCAATATCCTCACTTGCAAGAATCAGCATTCGTCGTGCAATGAACAGCGGGTCTTCGCCTCCTTCAATCATTCTTGCTAAATAATATACCGCAGCATTCGGGTCGGAGCCGCGCATGGATTTTATGAAAGCAGAAATAATATCATAGTGTTGTTCGCCGCTCTTATCATACAACGCCATTTTTTTGTTCAGTGATTTTGTCACTGAATCATTGGTAATAATTATTTCCTTTTCATCAGAAGTGTTAACCACCAACTCAAAAAGATTCAACAATTTTCTTGCATCACCACCTGAAAACCGCAGCAATGCTTCTTCTTCTTTTATGGTAATATTTTTTTCTCTCAGCCATTCATCTTTCTTCATTGCATAATCAAGCAATTGCAATAAATCTTTTTTCTCCAATGATTGCAATACAAAAACCTGGCACCGCGAAAGCAAAGCAGAGATAACTTCGAACGAAGGATCTTCAGTAGTAGCTCCAATTAATGTGATGATTCCCTTCTCGACCGCACCTAATAAGGAATCCTGTTGAGATTTGCTGAAGCGATGAATTTCATCAATGAATAAAATTGCTTTTCCTTTCTGTTTCGCCTGCTCAATAACTTCACGAATATCTTTTACTCCGGAATTGATTGCACTCAATGAAAAAAACGGTAGGGCCGTTTGTTCAGCTATCATTTGCGCCAGAGTTGTTTTGCCAACTCCCGGCGGTCCCCAGAAAATCATGGATGGAATCACACCTTTCTCAATGAGAGTGCGCAATGGTTTTCCTTCACCGGCAAGATGTTCCTGACCAACTAATTCATTCCATGTTCGAGGCCGAACTCTTTCAGCAAGCGGAATCATTGTATCCATAACCGCAAAGTAATTATTTTGCGAGCCAATATTTATGATTTACAAAACTTTTATTAAGCCATTACTTTTTAATCTTTCTCCGGAAGCTGCACACCATTTTACAACAGTGATGATGCGACAAGCGCCAGTCAGATGGTCGCTGGAAAAAATATGTGCTTACCACCATCCTTCATTGGAGAAAGTAGTGATGGGATTAAAATTTCCAAATCCTGTTGGGCTTGCCGCGGGTTTCGATAAGAATGGATTTTACATAAGAGAAATGCAGGCACTTTGTTTTGGTTTTGTAGAAATAGGAACTGTTACACCACTACCTCAACCAGGAAATGAAAAGCCAAGACTATTTCGTTTGCCAAAAGATGAAGCACTCATCAACCGGATGGGATTTAATAACTATGGTGTTGAAGTAGCATCAGCAAGAATTATAGCTTCACGAAAAATTATTGGTGAAAATATAACCAATGGCGCAGGCATGATTATCGGGGGCAACATCGGAAAAAATAAAATCACTCCGAATGAAAAAGCGGTGGACGATTACATCATTGGGTTCGAAAAATTATTTGATGCTGTTGATTATTTTGTTGTGAATGTAAGTTCACCAAACACACCAAACCTTCGTGAGTTACAAGAAGAAAAACCATTGCGTGAAATTTTATCTGAATTGCAGAAACGGAATTTTCAAAAGGAAAAACCTAAGCCATTGTTATTAAAAATTGCACCTGATTTAAGTTTCGAACAAATTGATTTGATACTTCAGATATGTATTGATAATAAGTTGGCAGGAATTGTTGCAACCAATACAACCATATCACGAGATAGATTAAAAACTCCGGTAGAAAA
>JAHEZG010000027.1 GCA_023251195.1 Chitinophagaceae bacterium
TTCCAGGCAGTTCCTATTTATCTGAATCAAACAGCAAATTGCAAGTAATGCAGTACGATGCTGCATTTCTTCTTCCACTGGTTCAGAAAAATAAAGATGTGATATTATTTGGTGGAAATTATTCACAGTTAAATTTTCATGCAACAGGTCAGGCAAATCAAAAAAAATATTTATACAATACGGGATTGGCTATCGGTTACGAAAAGCACTTTAAGAATGAAAAATGGAAAGCACTTTTATTGACTCTTCCGAAAATTAACTCAGATAAAATTTCGTTCGCAGATAACAATTTTCAAATGGGAGGTTTACTGCTATTTAATTACAAGAAAAGTGAAAAATTAAAATATCATTTCGGTTTGTACTACAACAAAGAATGCTTCGGTGATTTTGTTATGCCATTACTTGGTATTGAATGGAAACCAAATAATAAATTAAATATCTGGGGAGATATGCCTGCCAACTTTAATGTGGAATACAAACTTGGAAAAACATTGTACGCCGGTGCATCTTATTTATCAATAACAGGTTCATACAATATTTCAAATGCATCAGAAAAAAAGTATGTGCGTGATGGTGATAAAAGTTTTGGTCACAATCAGGTAAAAGCATTTGTTAATTGCTATTTAACAAAAAATATTGTCTGGTTTGTTGAAGGCGGTCGAACACTTGGTCGGATGTATCAGTTGTATAACAGTAAAAATGAATTACAGAATTCAGATTTCGTGTATCGCCGAAATCTTGATGGTTGGTTTGCCAATACCGGAATTGCTTTCCGATTCAGAACTGATTCAGAATAAAAAATATTTTTTACCAATTGCAAAAGCCATTTCGAAAAATTTCGAAATGGCTTTTTGCTTTATAAAATATCTCATCTCATAATAAAATCTATTCTATCTGAATAAATGATTAGAGTCATAACTATTCTATTCATTTCAAGCGAATTTTGAAATATAAAAAACTGAAAGTATGAAAAGCATTAAAGGAACCAATACCGAACAAAATGTATTGAAAGCATTTGCCGGAGAATCACAAGCCAGAATGCGATATGATTTTTACGCAAGCCAGGCGAAGAAGGAAGGATTGGAGCAGATTGCAGAAATATTTCTGGAAACTTCATTAAATGAACGCGAGCATGCAAAAATATTTTTCAAATTTCTGGAAGGTGGTCCGGTTGAAATAACTGCAACTTTTCCTGCAGGAGAAATTAAAGACACACTCGATAATCTGAAAGCTTCTGCCAATGGAGAAAATGAAGAATGGACAAAACTCTATGCTGAATTTGCAAAGACAGCAGAGGAAGAAGGATTCAAAGAAATTGCTGCAAAATTCAAATTGATTTCAAAAGTAGAGATGGCGCACGAAGAGCGATTTAAAAAACTATATGCAAACCTGGAAGAAGGAAAAGTATTTGTCCGCAACGAAAAATTAATCTGGAAATGCCGCAACTGCGGTCACCTGCACGAAGGAATGAAAGCGCCCGAAACCTGCCCTCTCTGCATGCATCCGCAATCCTTTTTTGAATTGCAGAATTCAAATTTTTAGATATAATTTTTACAAACAAAAAAAGCCAGTCAAAAATAATTTGACTGGCTTTTGATTTTCAATATAAATTTTATTTACAGGTATCCATTCTCCCGAAGGTAGGTTGCAATTATTTTTTTTACGCTTTGCGATGGAGCCACAGAAAGTTGAGTGGTTTTATTATCAGAATAAGTGAGCACCATTGCCTGATCGGCATCGTCCATTTTATATTTCGCCTGTGCCACTTTTGTTCCGTCTTTTTTATACCACTCGGTTTCGTGCCAGAGCACTTTATCCTGGTAGTAAGAATTCACTAACTTCCACTCTCCTATTTTTATTAAGTCCTGAGTAATTATTTTATCGGTTACATAAATTTCAGAATTGCTTTTTGTTGTTGATTTGGTTTCTGTTGTTTTTGTACTTGATGTGCTGCCACCATTATTTTCAATAAAATTTTTCTCGCGATCATCCGGTACATCATTGTTCACGAATAAATCATTATTGACAATCAGTTCCGGAAATTTTTCTTCGTCGGTTATTGAAAGTTTAACGCTTTTACCGTCCTTTTTAAAAGTTAAAACATAAGCTCCCATTAAATTTGATTTGGTATCCCACTTAATATAAATCAACTCTTCGCCTCTCATATTTTTAATGCTGCAATCAGGATGATATTCATTCACTTTAATTTGCTTCATTAAACAATAAGGGTTGGCTTTGCTGTAAATGGTATCATCTAAATAAACGACCGGTTCTGCACTAATTGCTTTCAATCTTTTATCTCCGGTTAAAATTTTTTGTGCGAAGAGATTTGTTGTTGTCAAAACAAGTACTAAGAAGTAAAATATTTTTTTCATGATTGATTTTTTTTGATTCGAGTTGCCGAAAATAATGCCAAAAATTTTCAACCCCAACACTTACCTTTCTTCTATTGGGGAGTGACCGGTCGCGAAAAATTATTGCGTGGAAGTGACAATGAATTCTGTTCTGCGGTTTTGTGCGCGACCTTCTTCTGTATCGTTAGTCGAAATTGGTTTTGTTTTTCCGTAACCTTTATAACTTAATCGTGTTGCAACAATTCCTGCTTTCACTAAATAATCATTCACTGACTTTGCACGATTCTCTGATAATTTCTGATTTGATTCGTCGCTGCCGATGTTATCTGTGTGTCCTCCAATTTCAATTTTCATTGCAGCATTCTCTTTTAATAACTGCACCAATTTATCCAGCTCAACAGTTGATTCCTTTTTCAATTCAAAAGAATTTGTTTCGAAGAAAATATTTTTCAGCACCACGCTCTCACCTGTTTTTACCGGTTGCAATTGAATATTTAATTGATAAGGTTCAGTCGGATTGTGATCAGCTAAAGAAAAATTTTCGGAGTGGAAAAGAAATCCCTTTTTCGAAACATTCAATGCATAATTTTTTCCGGAAGGAATGGATATTAAATATTCGCCGCTTGATGCATCAGAACTAAAACTGTTCATGATGTTTCCATTTTCAAGATTTATTAATTGAACATCGGCATTTAAAAAATCTCCGGTAGATTGGTTGGTAATAATTCCTTTCAGATAAGTAACGGGAATTGGTCTTGCGCTTTCAGGCATTTCAAAAGAATATATATCGAAATCACCTCTTATTTTTTCGCTGCTGTAATAAACCTTTTTTCCATCCAGGCTTACCGTAAAACTCAGCTCATCATTTTTTGTATTGATTGGATAACCAAGATTGAAAGGTTCACTCCACTTGCCGGCTGAATCTTTTCTGCAATAAAAAATATCCTTGGCCCCCATTCCGGGATGTCCTTCGCTTGAGAAATAAAGTGTTTGACCATCAGAGTGAATAAACGGAGACTCATCATCGTACTTCGTATTAATTGTTGGCCCCAGGTTTACAGGTGTAGTCCAAAAACCTTTTGCATTTTTTGTTGATATATAAATATCAGCTCCGCCATAACCTCCCGGGCGAGAACTTACGAAGTATAAAGTTTTTCCATCGGCAGAAATGCTTGGCTGCGTTTCCCATGCCGGAGAATTAATGCTTGTTCCTAAATTTTCAGGGTTAGTCCATGCGCCATTTTTACGGTGTGAATAATAAATATCTAAACTACCGAATCCACCGCTTCGATCGGTAGCAAAATACATTTCGTTCCCAAGATTGGTGAGTGACATTGCACCGTCCTGGTAAATTGAATTTAATGCATCACCCATGTTTCGCGCATTTGTCCAGTGATCTTTGTTAAAATGTGAAATGTAAAAATCTTCATTCCAATCTTTCCCCGCCGGATCGCGACGCATGAACACCAAAGTATTTTCATCAGCAGTTAATGTTGGAAATGCTTCCTGATACTTTGTGTTAATACTGTCAGACAAATGAATTGGATTGAACGGCACCGGGTGCTTCACCGCATCTATTGCAAACTTTGCATTGGTTAGACTATGCTTTGCATTTTCAATCCACTCTGGAGGAAGATTGGTAAATGTTAAATATTTTTTAAGCGCTCCGATTGTATTTTCATAATCATCCAGATACCAGTAACTGATTGCCACAAAATAATATGCACTGGAGCGTGCATCGGGTTTTAAATTAAAAGAAGTTTCGAATGCATTTTTTGCTTTTTCATATTGCAGGTTTTCATTGTACAATTCGCCCAACATCAACCAGGCATCAATAAAAATCGGATCTTCAGTAACCGCTTGTTCAAATGGTTTTATTGCTTCGGCATCCTTTTGTGCTTTCAATAATTCCTTTCCATCAGCATAATATTTCAATGCTTTTTTGGTGGCAGTGTTAAGGTTGTGATAATTCTGTGCGCTGCACTTCGATGAACTCAGTGTGACAAAAAATGTGAAAAGTGAAAAAGTAAAAATTAAATTTATTATTGAATTCTTCATCAGTCAATTTTCATGTATTTATGAATCTGTAACGAAATTTCCCATTGAGGATTGCGCTTCACAAAATCAATAATCAATGGAGTCATTTTTTCGGCATTGCTCCACTCCGGTTGAAGGTAGAGTTTACAATCCGGTGAAACCAATTGAGCATGTTTTTCAGCAAATTCAAAATCGCTTTGATTGAAAACAATAACCTTCAATTCGTTTGCCACTTTATATATTTCAGTTAGTGGCTCTTTAAATTTTTTTGGAGAGAAACAAATCCAATCCCATTCGCCAGTGAGCGGATGAGTTCCGGAAGTTTCGAGATTTGTTTTTTTATCTGCTGATTTTAATTGTGAAGTGAGTGATTCCAAATTATGCATCAGAGGTTCACCACCAGTGACAATCACCAGGTCTGATGGAAACTGATTGGTTGTTGCAATAATTTC
The DNA here is from genome assembly GCA_023251195.1 of Chitinophagaceae bacterium. Classification (GTDB taxonomy): domain Bacteria; phylum Bacteroidota; class Bacteroidia; order Chitinophagales; family UBA10324; genus UBA10324. The sequence continues at coordinate 4,844 of JAHEZG010000027.1, forward strand.
TTCAACCGAATATTTTTTATGTGCATCAGCATCCCAACTATCCTTCACATCGCACCACACACATCCAACATCGCAACCTCCCAGTCGAATGAACACAGCAGCCTTCCCTTGAAAAAATCCTTCTCCTTGTATGGAATAGAATTGTTCCATTACAGGAAGTAAATCGGTTTTGATTTGTGTCTCTTGCATTTGAAATGCTTAATTCATTTTCAAATCAGCTTCCTGTTCTCATCTTACAGGCATTCATTGTATTCATCATAAGCGAAGCAATGGTCATCAATCCTACTCCGCCCGGAACTGGTGTGATGTAACTGCACTTTGATGCAACTTCAGTGAAAGCCACATCGCCAACAATTCTGTATCCCGATTTTTTTGTTGCATCAGGTAAACGAGTAATGCCGACATCAATAACAATTGCGCCATCTTTTACCATATCTGCTTTTACAAATTCAGCTTTACCAAGAGCTGCAATTAATATATCAGCCTGCAAAGTCATTGCTTTTAAATCTTTTGTTCGGCTGTGGCATATAGTTACAGTTGCATTTCCGGGTTGTGTGTTTTGTGCCATCAACAAACTGATTGGTTTACCAACAATATCGCTTCTTCCAATCACCACGCAATGCATTCCTGCTGTATTAATATTATAGCGTTGCAACATTAGCCAGATACCATAAGGAGTTGCTGCAACATGTGCAGGTAAACCTTTCACCATTCTTCCAATATTCACCGGATGAAATCCATCCACATCTTTCACAGGGGAAATGGCTTCTGTTACTTTTTCTACATCAATGTGTTTTGGAATTGGAAGTTGAACCAGAATTCCATCCACATCATCATCTTCATTCAATCGCTGAACTTCTTTCAATAAATCTTCTTCACTAACCGAATCATCAAAACGAATGAGTGTTGATTTGAATCCGATTTTTTCGCAGTGCTTTACTTTACTTGCAACATAAGTTTCGGAACCACCATCGTGACCAACCAATACTGCGGCGAGGTGTGGAATTTTTTTTCCTGATGTAATTCTGGTTATAATTTCTTGTCTTAATTCTTCGATTATTTCGTGGGATACTTTTTTTCCGTCGAGTAATTCCATCATTTAATTATTTTACTTAATCATCAATTTTCAAAACCGCAAGGAATGCTGATTGGGGTATCTCTACATTTCCAACCTGCTTCATTCTCTTCTTTCCTTCTTTTTGTTTTTCCAGCAGTTTTCTCTTTCGTGAAATATCACCTCCGTAACATTTTGCAGTTACATCTTTTCGTAATGCACTGATTGTTTCACGGGCTACAATCTTTTGTCCGATTGCAGCTTGTATCGCAATTACAAATTGCTGACGAGGCAATAATTCTTTTAGCTTCACACAAATCTTGCGTCCGAATTCTTCAGCACGCACACGATGAATCAATGCTGAAAGTGCATCCACATTTTCGCCATTCAGTTTAATATCAAGTTTCACTAAATCACTTTCACGAAAATCCAACGGATGATAATCAAAGCTTGCATATCCTCGGGTAATTGATTTTAATTTATCATAAAAATCAAAAACGATTTCTGTCAATGGCAATTCGAAAGCTAATTCAACACGCGACGGAGTTAAATAAGTTTGTCCTTTAAAAATTCCACGCTTGTAAATACACAAGTTAATGATTGCTCCAATGTATTCAGGTTTGCAAATGGTGGTTGCTTTAATCCACGGTTCTTCCACATGATCAATCATTGTTGGATCAGGAAAATCAGTAGGATTATTAATCATTAATTTTTCCCCACGAGTGGTGTAGGCAAAGAAACTTACATTCGGAACTGTGGTAATCACATTCATATTAAACTCGCGATCCAATCGTTCCTGTATAATTTCTAAATGCAGCATGCCAAGAAAGCCGCAACGAAAACCAAAACCAAGTGCAACAGAAGATTCGGGTTCGTAAGTAAGTGATGCATCATTTAGTTTCAATCGGTCAAGTGCATCGCGCATATCTTCATAATCATCAGTGTCGATGGGATAAATTCCAGCGAATACCATAGGCTTCACTTCTTCAAAACCTTTAATCACTTCATCAGTTGGTCGTGCTGATAATGTAATAGTATCACCCACTTTTATTTCTTTCGATTCCTTAATTCCGGTAATTACATATCCAACATCTCCGGTTTTAATAATCTCACGCGGAGATTTTTCCAATAATAATACTCCCACTTCTTCAGCAATATAATCTTGTCCGGTGTTGAAGAATTTTATTTTATCTCCTTTTTTTATTTCGCCATTGAACACCCTGAAGTAGGCAATGATTCCACGAAATGAATTGAATACCGAATCAAAAATCAATGCCTGTAAAGGCGCATCTTCTTTTCCATTAGGTGCAGGAATGCGTGCTATAACAGCACGCAAAATTTCGTCTACGCCCTTACCCGTTTTTCCACTTGCAAGTAAAATGTCTTCGCGCTTGCAACCAACCAAATCAACAATCTGATCCATGGTTTCCTCCACCATTGCACCTTCCATGTCAATTTTATTTACAACCGGAATTATTTCAAGGTTGTTATCAATGGCTAAATACAGATTCGAAATAGTTTGCGCCTGAATTCCCTGCGATGCATCAACCAATAACAGCGCTCCTTCGCATGATGCAATGGCGCGTGAAACTTCGTAACTGAAATCAACATGACCGGGAGTATCAATCAGATTTAAAATATAATCTTCGCCATCCTGACGATACTTCATTTGAATGGCGTGACTTTTTATGGTGATTCCTTTTTCTCTTTCCAAATCCATATCGTCGAGCACCTGATTCATCATCTGCCGGGCAGTAATAGTTTTAGTAACTTCAAGCAGGCGGTCGGCGAGCGTACTTTTCCCGTGGTCGATGTGCGCGATAATGCAAAAGTTGCGTATATTTTTCATGAGGCGCGCAAATATATACGGTGGCGGTCAGTATGTATTATCAAGACTTGCTTGACTTTATATTTTTCTGACTTCTTAATTTCAGGATAAAAATTTGTTCGGCTATTTATTTTTTAAAGCCAAAAATTGTCTGGCAGCATGAATAAATAATTTTCCGGTCATGGCACCTTGTCCGTTAAAAGTTTTATTTATATTATTTTCAAATTCTTCCAGCGAAATTTTTTTCTTAATTAATTTCAGCAAGTTCTTTTGGAAAATTTTCATTAACAAAACAACCTGTTGGGTCAATTGAATATCCTTCTTACTTTTTGTATACCTTAAAAATTTCTTAATAAGAATAAGACAAAACTTTTCATCTCCCTTTTGCAAAAAATAAATGAATTCATAAGTGCGGGTTAATAATTCTTTTTGCAGATAGGTTTTTTTATCAATGACTGATAAACAATTACTGATATAATCCATTGCAATTTCACCTTCATTATTTAATAAATGATAACAGGAATAGATAAGGCAGGTAATTACATATGTGTCCTGATCAAAAACACGCAAATACCGTTTCATATATTTATCAAGCAACAATTTGCATTCAGCAGGTTTATCATTGATTAATAAAACCTGAGCATAGCGAAAAACCACATGCGGATGTTCGTGCAATTGGTTTGAAATTTCTTTTTCCAATTGTTTAAACAATTCCAGCGAGATTGTGTAATTGCCAAGTTTAAGTTGATTGTATGCCTGATATAATTTTGCTGCGATTAATTCATCCGATATACCTTCATCTTTTACGGCTTCGTATTCAATTACCAATTCATCTAACTTGTTTTGTAATTCAATAGTGGTGGGTTTAAAATAAAATTCAAGAATCAATCTGATTCCTTTTGCCAAAGCGTTTAACCTGCTACTTTTAACAGAGGAAAAGAACTTTTCTATATTCTGTAATTGTTTACTAAAAACTGAATACTTCTGGTCATTAATTTCCAAAGAAAAAAAAGATTGAATGATCTGAATATAAATTTCATTTAACTGAATTATACAATCAAACATAATTTTATCGGGTTTGTGATAGGCAACAAGGTAACCTGAAGTAATTTTTGAGAACTCAACGATATCAAAACTGGTATAGGGCAGTCGAATGTATCCTTTAAAACAGGTCCAATAAAATTCAGCTTTTACATCGTCAGTAGCTTTTTCTCTTTCTATTTTCTTTTTATATACTTCAACTTCACGAATAAATAATTCTGTTAACCTGTATCGTCCGAGCAACGAGATTATTTTTATTCCACCTTCCGGAGCCAGTGCTATCAGGCACTGATCCAGCAAAATGGTTCTCATTTTCCTGAAACCGCCATCATCAATTGCCAGCCTTTCTAAAAAATATTTTTTATCCGGAATTCCTTGTTCCCGATATTCGATTAATAAATCGATGTAGTCCTTTATTCGTGATTTTTTGAATCCTATATTTTTTAGTTTCTGAATATCAGACTCATTTAATGCATAAATTAACTGCTCGAGGTAATTTTTCATCAGCAACCAAAGTTAATTATTATCACTTATTGGCGAATTTAAATTTAAATAGAAATTATTATGTATTGAATTTGTTTTTTTTATAACATTTAAAAACTTCTTTCATTTTTTTTCCAAACAGCCTCACATTTAGTCTATCATTTTTATAGATATATTCTTTATTGCATTTAACTTAAATCCAATTTATTACCCTTTTATAAAATCTCTCCATTTAAAAAGTCATTCGGTTGCAATTTGTTACCTCATCTGTTGCATATGGAAACTTTAAAGAGTTGTGGCGTAAGGAGGGCTCGCTAAACACAATTTAAGAACACAAATGGAAAACTCAAAAAAGTTAAACATACTTTTTTTTATACTTATTATACTAACCTTAAACAGTATCAATTGCAAAGTGGCTTTCGCCACATCCACTTCATGGAAAGGAATTACATCAACATCCTGGGCCACAAGTACTAACTGGACAAACGGAGTTCCATCTTCAACAGTTGATGCAGTTATAGGTGATGCAAGCTTTACGGGTGCATATCAACCATCGATATCAGCAACTTCAACCGTTTATAATTTAACTATTGGAAATGGAAGTATTGCAAGCACATTAACTACGACCAAAAAATTAACTGTAAGCGGTTCGTTATTGATTGGTTCAAACGGAACACTGGCATTTAACAGCACTTCCACTTCAAGCGCATTAACTGTTAAAATAAATTTTACAAACAACGGAAGTTTCACCACCACCAGTAATAGCGCAACTTTTAAAATGGGAGGAACAACCCAAACACTTGGCGGAACAAGCACAACCAGTTTCAGAAGATTAACCATTAACAGCGGAAGTACTACCACACTAACACAAAATATTACGGTTACATATAACTTAACCGTAACCGGAACATTAGATCCGAGTGAACCTGCAAAAACTGTAACGATTACCGGAACTACTTTTACATTAAGTTCTAATTCTGTTTTATATGTAAAGGGTTCAACTTTTACATCTAACTATTCAATTGTACCGAGTAGTGTAAGTGCAACTTCTATTATTGATTATGCGGCAAGCACAATAAATCAAACAGTAAACAGTTCAATTACATATGGTATTTTAAGAATAAGCGGTGGAATGACAAAGTCATTAGCTGCCAATCTTCCGAACCTGTCATCCTCATCCTCATCGGGTGGAAAATTATATGTGAACGGTGGAACTTTTGATATTGGAGCCTATACAGCAAACCGAAATGCAAGTGGTGGATCATTTACAGTAGCAAATGGGGCAACATTAAAAATTGGTGGCACCAATACATTTCCTTCAAATTACTCAACACATACTATAGGTGCATCTAGCACCATTGAATATTCCGGTACCAATCAAACTGTATCGAATGAAACTTATGGAAATTTAAAGTTGAGTTCGAGCAGCGGAGCAGCGGTGAAAACCATGCCCTCAGCATCTCTAACAATTTCAGGATTATTCAGAACCAATGTGGGCTCAGGAACATCTGTTTCGGTAACTGCTGCCGGTGCATTAACAATTGGGAATGGATTAACGATTGGTAGTTCAACAACATTTATTGCATCAACTTACAGTCATACTATAACCGGCAATGTTCAAAACGATGGTACCCTGACCGGCAGCACCAGTACAATAACTCTCAATGGTGCAAGCTCAACAATTTCAGGAGCAGGAACCACCAATTTTTACAACCTCACCATTACTGCAGCTGGCATTACTGTTTCCAATTCAATGAACATTAATGTAGATGGAAATCTCGCAACAACAGGATCGGGAGCAATTACACATTCAAGCGGTGGAACAGGAACTTTGACAATGGCCGGTACAACAAAAACTATTTCAGGGTCATCAATCAATCTGAATAATGTTACAATTTCCGGTTCGGTTAGCACATCATCCAATTTATCAATAGCAGGTGATTTAACTGTGAACGGAACTTTTACCAATACCACAAATACTTTAACACTATCAGGTTCATCAAAAACAATAAGTGGCTCAGGCACTGAAACTGTAAGTGCCTTGGTTGTTTCTGGAACTTACACAACAACAAAAACCTTTTCTATTTCAGCGGACTTAACAGTAAGTGGTTCGTTAACCGCATCAAGCGGAACAATAACTTTCAATGGCACATCGGCTCTAAGCGGCACAGCCAATTTATATAATATTACTGTTAACGGAACTTCATTAACAATGGGTGGAAGTTCATCACTTGGAATAGCAAACTCATTTACCATAACATCAGGAACATTTAATACAACAAGCAATACACCGAACACGGTAACTTTCAATGGAAGCGGAGCTCAATCAGTAAATGCAATTACCTATTACAAACTGATACTATCAACCAGCGGAACAAAAACTGCGGCTGGTGCTATTACATTGAATGGTAATTTCCAGATTGATGCTTCAGTAACTTTTGCAGCAGGTAGTTACACTCATTCCTTTACTCGTGATTTTACAAACAACGGAACATTTACCGCCGGAACATCTACATCAAGTTTCACCGGAACCATTGATGCCGCCATTTCTGGTGCAACAACATTTAATATTATCACTATAAATAAAAGTGCAACTTCAAATGTGGTGACAATGAGCAGTAGTTGTACTGCAATAACAGCAAACATGACTTCAGGCGAAATACATACCGGAAGCAATACGCTCACACTAACATCGGGCAGAACAGGCACTGGTATTATTCTTGGAATTATAACCCGCACTCACAGTTACACAACCGGAGTAGATTATGAATTTGAAGGTCCTTATAACACTCTGAATTTTTCATCTGTATCAGGTGTTACATCAGTTACAGTAACTGCATTGAATGCGCCGGTGGGCGATTATCCGTTTGGCGGAAGTGTAAATCGCGAATATGTTTTTGCTGTTCCATCAGGAACCTATACAGCTAGTATTAAACTACACTACAATGATGTGGATATAAACGGTAATGTGGAATCAACCATGAACATCTGGAAATTTGTAAGTGGAACCACCTGGCTTGATTCGTCAAAAACTTCGAATAGTACAACCAATAATTATATTCAGAAAGATGGTTTAACAAATATTGTTGGCCGATGGACAATGTCTGATGATGTGAACGCATTGCAATGGACCGGCGCAATAAGCACAGCCTGGAATAACTCAGCCAACTGGACTGCTATTGCTGGTTCACCCAATAATCCACCTTCATCTACCGATATTGTAGAATTAGGTAGCGGCTCCTTTACCAATCAGCCTGAAATTACAACTGCAGTTACAGTGCGTGGTATTACTTTTAACAGCCCCACTCCTGTTACCGTTACTATTTCAACCGGAGGTTCTTTAACTTCCAATGGAAATTTAAATGGTAACATTGCAGGGAATTATTCGCTCGGTGCAGCCACACATAATTTTAATGTAGGCGCACAAACAATGAATGTGGGTGGTAGCTTAGTGTTAAGTGATGGTACAAATGGCCACTCTATTAATATTAACATCGGCACAGGTACTGTTACAGTTTCCGGAAGTTTGGTTCAAAGCGGTAACGCCAATGTTGCTTTTTCCGGTGCCGGATTACTCAATATTTCTTCTGATTATACATATACAAGCGGCACATTTACCTGCTCCACCGGAACAGTTAATTACAATGGAAGCGGAGCGCAAGTAGTTGCACCACTTACTTATTACAACCTTTCGTTAGATAAAACAGCAGGTGTTGCCACATCATCGTTACCGGTTCGGGTTGGAAACAATTTAACATTGAGCACGGCTGCATTTTATCAAACCAATGATTCGCTGATAATAACCGGAAATACGACCATCAATTCCGGAACAACTTTAAAAGGAAATACTGCAAACATTTTAGTTGGTGGAAACTGGGTGAACAGCGGAACATTTACACCAAGTTCATCAACCGTAATTTTAAACGGAACTGGTTCGCAATCCATTTCAACTACAACTTTTAATAATCTTACAATCAATAAATCAGCAGGAACCGCAACACCGGGCGGCAACTTAACCATCAATGGCAATTTAACCATTACAAACGGCACGGTTGATCTTGGAACCTATACTGCAAACAGAAGCGCTACTGGTGGAACTTTTAGTTTAAGTAACAGTTCACAAATTAAAATTGCCGGTGCAAGTAATTTTCCATCAAGCTATACAACCAATACACTCAGCAGTTCTTCAACTGTTGAATACAACGGAACAGTGTCGCAAACTGTGAACGCCATAACATATGGTCATTTAACTTTTACAAACAGCGGAACAAAAACCTTATCGGGTACTACTGCAGTTTCTGGAAATTTACTGATAAACAGTGGTTCAACTTTTTCTGCAAGCAGTTATGCACTTTCTGCTGCAGGCAATTGGACTAATAGTGGAACTTTTACATGTGCAACAAGTACCGTTACATTAAGCGGTTCAACAAAAACTTTAACAGGTGCAACTACTTTCAATGTATTAAATGTATCGGGAAGTTATACATCAGCAAATAATATAATTGTGAATAGCGCCACCACATTGAGCGGAACATTTGCAGCTGGCAGCAACAATGTAACAATGACCGGAAATTTTACCTGCACCGGAACACTGAGTAGCAGCGGAACAATAACTTTTAGCGGAACCGGTGCACAAGCATTGCAACTTAATTCAGGTTTATCAACTACCGGAACGGTAAATTTCAACGGAACAGTTACACCAACAATTACTTCCACCACTGCTCCAACATTTAATATTTTAAACCTGAATAATACCGGAGGAATAACACCGGTAAGTGACTGGCGAGTGAATGGTGCTGCCACTATTGCATCAAGTGTAACATTTTCCGGTGGTGCTAACACATTTACTTTTTATTCTTCATTTACAAACAATGGGACCGTAACCAGCAGTGATACTTTTATTTTCTATCCAACATCATCTGTTACAGTTGATTTAATGGGAACAGCTTTTACTTCAACAGGTTGTTTAAATTTTGGTGGAAGCGGCGCTATTGCACTTACAGGAACTCCAACAAGTATTGAAAATGTTTTGATCTCTAATTCAAATGCATCGGGAGTTACATTGCAATCATCATGGACTATTAATGGAAACATGACTGTAATGACCGGTTCAACTTTTAATGGGGGAACTGCATTAGCATTAACCATAAACGGAACACTGGATTGCAACGGCACTTTGGATGGAGGAACTTCAACAATAACATTGAATGGAACAACAGAAGAAATACTTGGCACCGGCGACATTGCTTTTTATAATTTAATAATTGCTTCTGCTTCAACAATCACATCATCAACCGATTTTCAAATTAAAAAAGATTTCACTAACAATGGAACATTTGATGCTACGGCATATTCAGTTGAGTTTACAGGAGCACTGGCATCCAGTATAAGCGGTTCAACCACACCAACTACTATTGATATACTTACGATTACAAAAACATCTGCAACGGTTACCGTTTCTGTTAACCTGAGCACGCTGACACAAATCACAATTAATTCCGGAACACTTGATGTGTCAAACAAAACTATTTCGCAGGATGTTGCCGGTGGAGATTTAGATATTCAATCAGGAGCCACTCTTAAAGTTGGTGGAAGCAATAACATTCCAACTTTCGCTACTTATAATATCAATGCAAATGGAACAGTTGAATTCAATGGAAGCAATCAGGCAATCAGCTCAACTCCGAATTATGGAAACATTGTTTTTTCTGCTGCCGGAAATAAAACTCCTGCAGGTGCATTAAGCATCAGTGGAAATTTTACACTATCAGCGGGAACATTTATTGGTGGAAATTACACACATGCACTTGCCGGAAACTGGACAATGAGTGGAGGAACATTTACTAACTCAAACACCACCATTAATTTTAACGGCACTGCAAGTCAAGCAATAAGTTCAACCGGAAGTTTTAATAATGTAACTGTAAATAAAAGTTCAGGTTCGCTCACTCTTTCAACAGATGCAAGTATAAACGGAACCCTGACATTTACATCAGGAAACATTACTACTGGTTCGTACAAAGTTATTCTTCCTTCTGGTGCAGCGGTGTCAAGAACATCAGGCCATGTAGTTGGATACATGCAGAAATATTTTTCATCCACAGCTTCAAAAACTTTTGAAATTGGCGATGCAACTTATTATGCTCCGGTCGCAATTGCTTTCAGCAGTATATCAGTTAATGGAAGTTTAATTGCCTCAACAACAAACGGCGATCATAGCGATATAACAAATTCAAGTGTTGATGTAAGTAAAAGTGTGAATCGTTTTTATACACTCACAAATTCAGGAATCAGTTTTACCAACTACAGTGCAACTTTTAATTTTAATGCAGGAGATATTGATGCAGGAGCCACCACTTCAAATTTCATTGTAGCAAACCGACCATCATCAACATGGACTTTCCCAACCGTTGGAACAAAAACATCAACAAGTACACAATGCACAGGCAACACAACATTTGGTGATTTTCAGGTTGGAGAATATGGTCAAAAAGTTTGGGATGGCGGTGCAAGTACAACCAATTGGGGCGATGCCAATAACTGGAATCCGAACGGGGTACCATCAACTACCGAAAATGTAGTATTGAACGGAGCAAACACTATTACAATTAGTGTTGCAGCGGTTTGCAGAGATTTGACAATAAGTAACAGTAGCTTATCACTTACTATAAATGCTACCTATTCACTTGCTGCATCAGGGAATTTTTCAATGAGTGCAGGCACATTAAATACGGCAGCATCATTTCCAACGGTAACAGGTACAACTACATTTACAGGTGGAACAATAGGTTACACTTTAGGTGGTGCACAAACTATTGCCACAAAAAATTATTACAACTTAACCATAAGCACAAGCGGAACAAAAACTTTTGCTGCCGGAACAACCGGCATTGCAAACACACTGACCGTTTCAGGTACTGCAACATTTAATGCAAGCACAAACTCTGCAACTGTTTCAATAAACGGAACTACAGCGCAGACAATTACAACCGGCGGAAGCAGTTTTTATAATATAACCATCAGCAATGCATCGGGTGTAACGCTTGCAGATAATTGTACGGTTTCAAATGTGCTTTCACTTTCGTCAGGAAATATTACAACTGGAAGTTATCGAATCATCTGTACCAGCACTGCATCCGGTGCGGTAACTAATCATTCATCATCATCTTACATCTTTGGAAACCTCAGAAGATACATCGCAAACAACACATCAACCTATGCATTCCCGGTTGGAACCGCATCAGCCTATACGCTTGAAGAATTAATAAACAATAATCTTTCAGGTATTACTTACATTGATGCAAGTTTCGGTGCTAAACCTGGAACTGATGCGGGAATTAATGTTTGGGAAAACGGAACATATTATACCTCAGTAAACAGTTTCGGAGTTTGGTACTTAACCCCAAATTCATCACCATCAAGCGGAACTTATGATTTAAAATGTTACCTCAATGCATTCAGTGGTTTAGCTGACAATTCATTCAGTATTTTATCTCGACCCGATGCATCAAGCAACGGCGTTGATTGGGGAAAAGCCGGTGGAACTTTAAATAGCAATGGTGGAGTTGGTAGATTGGTCAGTGATGGCTATGCTCTCCGAAAAGCATTGACATCTTTTTCGCAAAAAGGAATCGGTCAAACAGGAATGCCACTGCCCGTTACTCTTACTTCATTTGATGCAAACAGAGTTGGAAACAATGTGCAACTGAATTGGATTACATCAGCAGAAGAAGCAACCGATAAATATGAAATTGAAGTTGCAATTGATAATAATTCATTTGTAAAAATTGGTGAAGTAAAAGCAGCAGGAACATCTGTTTCAGAATTGCATTATGAATTTATTGATTACAATATTCAGATTAACGGAACACGATACTATCGTTTGAAAATTGTAAATACTGATAATTCGTTTTCCTATTCACCAATAAGAAAAGTTGTGATTGAAAATAATTCGCCGGAAATAATTTCAGTTTATCCGAATCCTTCAAGCGGACTGTTTCAACTGCAAACAAACTTCAACTACACCCAAATTTCAGTTTATGATATAACAGGCAAGAAAGTTTTTTCTTCTAACGAAAACATTTCTGTCATAAACCTGATGCAACAACATCCTGGAATTTACTTTATGGAATTAAGCAACGGGCATGAAAAAAGAAATTTCACCTTGCAGGTAGAGTAGAAATAAAATCTGGTTATTTCAATCGCACCAAAATCCTGAAGAACTTTTCTTCAGGATTTTTTTATTTCAAAATTGTATTCACCCGCAATAAATCGAAATATTATTTACTTACCATTCGGTTACTTACCATTCGGTAAGTAAATTGTATATTTGACAAAATTTTAAAAATGGAAGGTCCGTTTGTTTTTGGCTCGCATGCCACACAACATTTTTTTACGAATCGCACGAATGAAATAAAAACACTAACCAATAATTTTATTGCGGGAACAAACACGATGCTCATTTCACCGCGTCGCTGGGGAAAATCTTCGCTGGTGATGAATGTGAGTGAACGAATGAAACCAACGCATAAAAAAATAAGGTTTTGTTTTATTGATTTGTTCTCGGTGCGAAGCGAAGAAGAATTTTATGAAGTGTATTCGCAGGCACTTATCAATGCATCGGAATCGAAACTGGAGGAGCGAATTAAAAGTGTGGGGAAATTTTTTCGCTCCTTGCTTCCGGCTATCAAACTTCCGGTTGATGGGCAAAATGATTTGGAATTAAATTTTGAATGGAAGCAACTGAAAAGAAATGCAGATGATATTATCAATCTGGCTGAACGGATTTGCAGGGAGAAAAAAATAAAACTGATTGTGTGTATTGATGAGTTTCAAAATATTTCAAACTTCAGTGACTCATTGGGATTTCAGAAAAAACTTCGGGCGCAATGGCAGAAACATCAGCTCACTACTTATTGTTTGTATGGAAGCAAGAGGCAAATGATGGCGCATATTTTTGAAAGTCCTGCCATGCCTTTTTATAAATTCGGTGATGTGCTGTTCCTGAAAAAAATTGATCGCAAGCACTGGATAAAATTTATTGTAAAACAATTTGCTTCGAAAGGAAACAGTATTACTGAAGAAGTGGCAAATGAAATTGCCGAACGCATGGAAGACCACCCCTACTTTGTTCAGCAACTGGCGCAGGAGGCGTGGCAACTCAGTGAAAAAAAATGCTTGCTGAAAGATGTGGATGCTGCGGTTTCACGATTGATGGAAAAACTAAGTATCCTGTATCAGCGAGAGATTGATCAGTTATCGAACAAACAAATTAATTTTTTAAAAGCACTGGCAAATGGCGAAACCCGTTTTACAACATTGGATGTATTGGAAAAATATCGCTTAGGCACATCGGGCAATGTGATTAAAATGAAAAAAGTTTTAGAGAGCGAAGAATTGATTGATAGCATGGAACCGGAAATTCAATTCACTGATCCGCTGTTTAAATTATGGTTCCGGAAATACATGATGAAGGAATCAGATTAATTTACTTACCGATTGGTAAGTTACCGATCGGTAAGTAAATTAAATTTTATCCAATCTCCGGAAAACTATTCGGCTCGCTTTCTCTCATAATTGCATACACCGCTTCAAACACATCTTCCGCATTTGGTTTGCAGAAATAATTTCCATCGCTGGCATAAGCGCCGCGGTTTTCTTTTGCAGTAATTGTTTTTGGTAAACTATCGAGGTGCTGCAAAGCATTCTGATCTTCCAACACTTTTTGCATTAGGTAAGCAGATGCACCACCGGGTACATCTTCATCTAAGAAAATAACACGATTGGTTTTCTTAATACTCTCAACTGTTAAATGATTGATATCAAAAGGCAGAAGTGTTTGCACATCCACAATCTCCACTGAAATGCCGACTGTTAAAGCTTTCTCTGCAGCTTCTTCGGCAATGCGGCAACATGAACCATAAGTAACGATGGTAATATCTTCTCCTTCACGAATCACTTCAGGAACACCGAGAGGAATTGTGAACGCACCAATATTGGTTGGCAATTTTTCTTTCAAACGATATCCATTCAAACATTCAATCACCAATGCAGGATCATCGGACTGTAACAGTGTGTTATAAAATCCTGCTGCCTGTGTCATGTTGCGTGGCACACAAAAATGAATACCGCGAATGGAATTTAAAATCATTCCGATGGGCGAACCGGTGTGCCAGATGCCTTCGAAGCGATGACCGCGTGTGCGAATAATCAATGGCGCTTTTTGTCCGCCGGCTGAGCGATAGAGCAATGTTGCCAAATCATCACTCAAAGTTTGCAATGCGTACAATAAGTAATCGAGATATTGAATTTCAGCAATGGGACGAAGACCGCGCATCGCCATTCCGATTCCCTGACCAACAATTGTTGCTTCGCGAATGCCGGTATCGAACACACGATGCTCGCCATGTTTTGCCTGCAAGCCCGCGAATCCCTGATTCACATCGCCAATGCGACCAACATCTTCACCGAATGCAATCACGCTGTGGTCGCGTTCGAGCACTGTATCAAAAAAAGCATTGAGCACTTCGTAACCATTTACGAATGAAGAATTCTCGGAGTACTCAGGTTTTACTTCATTAACTTTTAATGCTGAATAATTTGATTCGCTTGTTAAGTGCGAAGTGTAAATGCGATTGCAGCGAGCGAGGTAATTATTTTTCCAATCAGCTAATTGTTGTCGTGCTGAAGAATTTTCATTTCGGGTGATGAGTAAAATTTCGCGTGCAGTAATCAATGCATCTTTCCGGATTGCATCGGGCATGTGAACGAGTTCATCTTTTTTCTGTAAAATAATTTCGCTGTGTTCGCTTTGAGTTGCAACTTCATTTAATAATGCAGCCA